>JBBRYK010000021.1:0-37199 GCA_038237665.1 Gaiellales bacterium
GGCGGCGACCGCACGATGGCCGACTACTTCTCGACCTTCCTCGACCTCGACGGAGGCATCCGCGTCGCCTACAACGACACGACGAGCCAGTACCACGGGGCGCACCTGTTCGAGGAACGCCAGCTCACCGGCCCCAGCGCGACGACGGGAACGCTCAGCAAGCCGGTGCCCTCGAACCCGATGTTCGACGCGACGAACGATGCGCAGTCGCCGCACTACGCTCCGGTGACGGGGCCGAACCAGCCGCAGCTCGACTTCACCAGCGTAGCGTTGAACCAGGAAAGCACATCCACGCTACGGGTGCGGATGACGGTGAGCAACCTCACCGGGGCGTCGACCACCGGGAAGCTGAATCGCTTCTGGATTACGCGCTTCCAGGCACTCTCGACGCCGGATACCGCCGGCCCGTCGGAGGCGTACCGCATCTTCTACGTCGGAGCCGAGCAGCCGACGGCGGGCGGGACGATCACGTACTTCGCGGGCAGCGGCAGCTCCGCGACGACGCCTCCGGGCTGTAACACCACTACGCCGGGTAACTGCAAGATCGTCCAGTATCCGAACGAGACGACGACTGTCACGGGGACGACGAGCGGCAACACGATCTGCATCGACGTGCCGAGCTTCCTCACGACAGGCTTCGGTCCGAATGCGAAGCCGATCACCGGCAGCACGCTCTACAACGTCACCGCGTTCAGCGGCGGACGCGACAACGCGGCCACTGACGTCTATGCGGACGTGGACGCCACGCGCGCATTCGACTTCCCGCTCGGCACGGTCTCGCCGACGCAATGTGCCGCCCCGACGACCGCCGCGCGGATGCTCGGCTTCGGCGCACGCCGAGAGGGAGGCCGTGTCGTGCTCCGCTGGCAGACGGCCGCGGAGACGGGCCTGCTCGGATTCAACGTCTATCGCGGTCCAGCGAAGCTCAACGCGTCTCTCATCGCGGCCCGCGGCTCGGCGGCCGGAGCGACCTATCGCTTTGTCGACCGGACCGCCCGCGCCGGCCGGAGCTACACGTATCGCCTCCAGGTCGTGGGCCGGGACGGCACGCGCTCCTGGTTCGGGCCCGCGCGCGTCCGGGCGGCGCGCTGACCTATGCCCGCGAGGGGACGATCTTCAGCTCCATGAAGGTCGTCCCCTCGACGGGGTTGAAGCGGTAGGGGTCGATCTCGCGGAAGCCGAGCGAGCGGTAGAGCGAGCGCGCTTCGGCCATCGAGGGAAGCGTGTCGAGGCGGATGCGCTCGTACCCGGCCACGCGCGCCTCAGCTACCGCTGCTTCGGCCAGCACCCGTCCAAGGCCCTGCCCGCGGAAGGCGGGCTTGACGTACAGCCGTTTCAGTTCGCAGGCGCCCTCACCCAGATCGCGGACCGCGACACAACCCGCCGGCGCGTCAGCCACCAGCGCCACCAAGAGACATCCGTTTGGACGCGCGTACACCCTCGGCAGCTCGGCGACCTCGCGGTCGAAGTCCTGGAAGGAGAGGTCGACGTCCAGCGTCTCGGCGTACTCGCGGAAGAGGTCGCGCGCCGCGGCAAGGAGCGGCTCGCCCTGGGCCTGGACGACTTTCAGCGACCCTTGAACTGCGGCGCCCGCTTCTCGAGGAACGCCGCCACACCCTCGCGGAAGTCCTCGGTCTTCGTCGCCGCCGCCTGGAGCTCCGCCTCGAGGTCGAGCTGCTCGTCGAGCGTGTTCGAGGCCGCCGCGTCGAAGAGGCGCTTCGTCATGCCGACCCCGCGTGTCGGCAGCGACGCGAACATCTGCGCCACTTCGGCGGATCGGGCCGCCAGCGCGTCGGCTTCCACCACCTCCGAGACGAGCCCCCAGGCCTGCGCCTCGGCGGCGGTCAGACGCCGGCCGCTCGCCATCCACTCGAATGCGCGGGCATAGCCGAGCAAGCGGTGGATGAAGTACGAGCCGCCGGAGTCGGGAATCAGACCGATGTTGATGAAGGCCGGTACGAAGCTGGCGGTGTCCGCCGCGAGGCGCAAATCGCACACGCACGCGAGCGACAACCCGGCACCTGCCGCCGCGCCGTTCACGGAGGCGATCACCGGCTTCTCGAGCGTGCGGATCGCGCGGATGTACGGGTGGTAGAGGGCGCGCAGCCGGCCTGCGACGTCCGCCTCGCCCTGCTGGAACTCCGTCAGGTCCTGGCCGACGCAGAAGCCGCGACCCGCGCCGGTGAGGACGACAGCCCGGACGTCGTCGGCCCCCGCCTCACGGAGCGCGGCGAGCAGCGCCTCCTGCACGGCCTGGTTCAAGGCGTTGAGGACGTCGGGGCGGTTGAGCGTGATCGTGAGGACCGCGCCGTCGCGCGAAGTCTCGACCTCGGCCACGCGCGCACTCTACGCTCTCGTCGATGGCCGGACGGATGAAGCGCCTCACCGAACGCGTGGTGCTCGGCTCGATGATGAGCGTGGCCGCGTTCCTGGTCGAGCGGCGACTCGCCAAGCTCCTGAAGAAGAAGCCCTAACTACGTGGGCCTGCGCAGCAGGTCGAAGAACATCAGCGCGATCAGCACCCCGCCGGCGCTACCGAGCGTCACCGGCACCCACGTCCCGACCTGATCGGTCGACGCGGTGAACCCCGTGGCGACGAGCGCGGCTCCTCCGGTGGCCGCGAGCGCCAGCGACCGGGCGGCCCGCCTGATCGTCTCCTCCAGCCCGGCCGTCCCGCGCAGGTCGACCTGGAAGCGCGGCCCCGGCCGCGCACCCGTCATCCGCTCGAAGGCCTCGACCAGCCGTACTCCGCGGACGCGCAGCTTCTGCGCCTCGTAGAAGAGCCGCTTCGGGTCTGCGCCGGCCTTGAAGCGCTCGCCGAAGATCCGGAACAGGAACCCGCCGACGACCGAAAACGGGTCGAGATCGGGGTCGAGCGCGGCCGTCGCAAGCTGCATCTGCGCAAGTGCCTTTCCGGTCAGCGCCATCGACGCGGGCAGCCGCACGTCGTGCCGTGAGGCGATCTCGGTGATCCCCTGCAGCACCGGCCCGAGCTGGATCTCCTTCAGCGACGCGTGCCGGAACGGAGCCATCAGGGTGCCGAGCTCCTGCTCGAAGGCGCGCATGTCCAGGCCCTCCGGTAGCTCCTCGCCCGCGAGGAGCAGGATCACCTCCGAGAGAAACGGGATGTCCTCCTGCCAGAAGGCCATCAGCATCAGCAGCATCAGCTCCCGTTCCTGCGGCCCGATCTCCCCGACCATCCCGAAGTCGAGGAAATAGATCTTCTCGTTCCACCACATCAGGTTCCCGGGATGCGGGTCGGCGTGGAAGAAGCCCTCGTTCAGGATCTGCGCGTAGTAGCCCTCGAGCAGCTGGCGCGCGGCCTCCTTCCTGAACTCGCTCTCGGGCGCATGACGGATCGAGACGCCCTGAATCTCCTCGATCACGAGTAGGCGCGCGGTCGAATAGAGCTCGTGGATGCGCGGAACGTCGAGCCGTTCGTACGGCTCGAGCACCTTGCGCATGCGCTCGATGTTCTCGTCCTCGTAGCGAAAGTCGAGCTCACGCCGAAGCGACGCCGCGAGGTGCTCGACGACCGCGGGCAGGTCGATCACGCGCGTGAACGCCGGCCTCCCGGTGGTCTTCTCGACGAAGAGCTCGAGCAGGCCGAGGTCGCGCATGATCTCGCCGCGCGCCGTCGGCCGCTGGACCTTGACGACGACCCGCTCGCCGCCGGCAAGCGTCGCTCGATGCACCTGTCCGATCGTCCCCGCCGCCAGCGGCTCGGGATCGATCGACTCGAAGACGTCCTCCCACGGCACGCCGAGCTCTTGCTCCATCACCGAGACGACCTCCGCCTCGGTCAGGGGCGCCACCTTGTCCTGGAGGTGCGACAGCTCCTCCACGAACTCGGGCGGGAGCAGATCGGGCCGGGTCGAAAGGATCTGCCCGAGCTTGGCGAACGTCGGGCCGAGCTCCTCGAGCGCGAGCCGAAGGTTCTTCGCGCGGGCCCGCGTCGAGTCGCGCTCGTCCCGGCTGGAGCGATCCCGGAGGCCGTACTTGGCGAGGACGCGCCCGATCCGCGCTGCGCGGCCGAGAAGTTGTCCCTCGACGGCGTCGGACGCCGCCGTCAGCGCCAGAACCCTTTCTTCTTCGGCTCCTCGAGAGCCTTCGCGGTGTTGACGATCACGACGGTGCGCCGCGTGTTGTGGGAGACGCGGTTCGGCACGTTGCCGAGGAGAAACTCCTTCCGGCCGCTCATGCCCAGGTTCCCGACGACGATCACGTCGACGTCCTCCTCCTCGCCGACCTCGCAGATCACCATCGCCGGATCCTCACCGGACGTGACGCGGGCGCGGCCACGCTCGCCGGCGACTTCGCGGGCGAACTGCTGGAGCTCCTCGACCGAGCCGCTCCCGACGTGGAGCAGAACGAGCTCGGCGCCGTAGCGCTCGGCCAGCTCGGCCGCCCAGGCGACCGCGTAGTCGGCTGTCTGCGAGCGGTCGGTCGCGACGAGCACCCGGCGGACGAACGACTCGTCCTCGCTGCTACGGCCGAAGAGGGGCACTGCCCGATTCTCCCTCTTTCTTCTCGAGGAAGCGCCGGACCGCGCCTTGCGCCTCCTCGCTCAGCATCGACAGTGCCAGCCACTCGCGGGCGTGGTTGACGGTCTCGTGCCAGGAGAGGTCGCGCCAGAAGTTGAGCTGCTGCTTGGCGTAGCGGGTCGTCGTCGGCAGCTTCGTGGCCAGCTTCTCGACCAGCTCGTCGACGGCGGTGTCGAGGTCGTCGGCGGGGACCGCTCGGTTGATCAGGCCCCAGGCCTCCGCCTGGCCGGCGGGAACCGCCTCACAGAGCAGGACGATTTCCCGCGCGCGGCGCTCGCCGACCATGATCGGGAGCCACTGGGTCGCGCCGCCGGCGGGCACGGAGCCATGCTCCAGCCCGACGTGACGGATGAAGGCATCGTCGACCATGACCGCGAGGTCGCACGCCATCTGCAGCTCGTTGCCGCCGCCCACGCAGATGCCGTTGATCCGCGCGAGCGTCGGCTTTCCGATCTCGCGCAGCCGGTCGTGCGCGTCCTTGAACGCGCCGAACCACTTCCAGTAGGCGTCGGGGTTGCCGAGGTACTCCTCACCCCACGACTTCAGGTCGGCGCCGACGCAGAAGGCGCGGCCTGAGCCGGTGAGGACGACGACGCGAACCTCGTCGTCCCACGAAGCGTTCTCGGCCGCGCGCGCAAGCTCGCGCAGCATCTGGAAGTCGAACGCGTTGAGCCGCTCGGGCCGGTTGAGCGTGATCGTGACCCGCGGCGGCACGCGCTCGTACAGGATCCGCTCGAAGCCGAGCGCCTCGGGCGGGACGGGCGTCGGGCTCGCCGGCTCAGGCAACTTCGACCAGGTAGACGGAGTGCGGCACGCCCATCTCGGCCGCGTCCTTGCCCGTCGCGGCCAGCTCCTCGGAGCGGGCGACGGCCTGGAACGCATCCATGTCGGGGAACTCGAAATCGGCGTAGTAGGCGAGCTCGCGCTCACCACCAAGCTTCCTCAGAACCTTGCCGTGCCGGAACGTCGACCCCGGAACCTGCCGGCAGAGCTCAGCGTGCTGCTCGTAGCGCGCGGCATCGGGCTCCGCGTCGTAGAGGGCGACAACTCGGATCACCGGTCCTCCTTCGTCGTTGGGTCGCCGGAGACTAGTACGCCGCGACCGGCGAGAGGAGTGCCTTCAGGGACGCATCCATGATCTCGACCGCGAGGTCGATCTCGTCTTCGGTGACGACGAGGGGCGGCGCGATGCGGAAGCAGTTCGCATGGGTGCCCGAGCGAACGATGTTCATCGAGAGGCCGCGGTCGAAGCACTCACGCGTGACCTCGGCGCCGAGGGCGTTCGCCGGCTGCTTCGATTCGCGATCCTCGACGAGCTCGACGCCGACGAGGAGGCCCCGGCCACGCACGTCTCCGATGTGCTCGTGCGCGTCCTGGAGCTCCCGGAGTCGCGCCAGCATATAATCGCCCCGCGCCCGGGCCCGTTCGACGAGCCCCTCTTCGCCGATCACGTCCAGCACGGCAAGCCCCGCAGCCGCGGGCAGCGGATCGGAGACGTGCGAGGTGACGTGCAGGAAGCCCTTGTCCACGCAGTCCTGCTCGATCGCCGCCGAGGTGATCGTGGCCGCGAGAGGGAGCCCGCCGCCGAGCGTCTTCGAGACGGCGACGACGTCCGGTACGACGCCGTACTGCTCGAAGCCGAACATCGTCCCGAGCCGGCCGAAGCCCGTCTGCGCCTCGTCGAGGACGAGCAGCATCCCGCGCTCGTCGCAGAGCTCGCGCGCCCGGCGGAAGTACTCCCGAGGAGGGACGATGATCCCGCCCGCAGAGAGGAGCGGCTCGGCGATGAAGGCGGCAAGCGAGCCGACCGACTGCTGGTCGAGGAGCTCGAAGCCGACCTCGAGGCAGGTGCAGTCGCAGGTTCCGTCGCAATGGCGGACGGGGCAGCGATAGGCGTACGGCGCCGGGATCGCGAACGAGCCGGGCAGCAGCGGGCCGTAGCCGGAGTGCGCCATCGAGAAGTTGACGGACGCGATCCCGGAGAGCAGGCCGTGGAAGCTCCGGGTCAGGCCGGCGACCTCGAAGCGGCCCGTGTGCATCTTCGAGAGCTTGAGGGCCACCTCCGTCGCCTCGGAGCCGGTGTTGAGGAGGACGACCCGGTCGAGCGGCTCCGGGAAGAGCTCGACGAGGCGCTCCGCGAGCCCGAGCACCGGCTCGGAAAGGAACCAGGAGTTCAGGTGAACGACCTCGTCGAGCGCGCCGCGAATGGCCGCGTTGATCCTGGGGTGGTTGTGGCCGAGGGTCGAGCAGATCTGTCCCGACGTGAAGTCGAGGATCCGGCGGCCGTCCAGAGTCTCGATCCAGGCTCCCTCGGCGCGCGCGATGATCTCCGGCGCAAAGCCGCCGGCGTAGCGGATCAGGTACTGCTGGCGCTCATCCATCCGGCACAAGCATCTAGCGACGGTCGACGACGCGCAAGGCCTTGCCTTCGCTGCGCGGGATCGATCCGGCCGGCAGGACACGAACGCGGCAGCTCACGGCGAGCTCGCGCGCCAGGGCGGACTCGACGTGCGCCGGGAGATCCTCGGCCGGCTCGCCGCGGCGCACCTCGGCCTCGACCGTCAACTCGTCGAGCCGGCCGGGCCTCTCGAGCACGAGCTGGTAGTGGGGCGCGAGCTCGGGCACGTCCAGCAGCACCCGCTCGACCTCGCTCGGGAACACGTTCACGCCGCGAACGACCAGCATGTCGTCGACCCGCCCGCGGATGCGTGACATGCGCAGGAACGTCCGGCCGCACCGGCAGGGCTCACGGTCGAGCGAAGCCAGATCGCCCGTGCGATACCGAAGGAGCGGCAAGGCCTCCTTCGTCAGGGTTGTGAACACGAGCTCGCCGAGCTTGCCGTCCTCGACCGGCTCGCCGCTCTCCGGATCGACCGTCTCGACGAGGAAATGGTCCTCGTTGACGTGCGCTCCGTCGGCTGCCTCGACGCACTCGCAGGAAACCCCGGGGCCGAGGATCTCGGAGAGCCCGTAGATGTCGAGGGCCTTCAGGCCGAGAGCCGCTTCGATCTCGGTCCGCAACCGCTCGGTCCAGGGCTCGGCGCCGTGGATGCCGGCGCGGAGCCGAAGCCGCGACCGGTCCTCCACCTGGTCGGAGATCGCGAGGGCGTAGCTCGGCGTGCAGCAGAGGATCTCGGCGCCGAGATCCTCGAGCAGCTGCACCTGCCGCGCGGTGTTGCCGCCCGAGGCGGGGACGACGGTGCAGCCGAGCCGCTCCGCGCCGTAGTGCAGCCCGAGTCCGCCCGTGAAGAGGCCGTAGCCGTAGGCGACATGGACGATCGTGCCCGGCCCCCCGCCCGCGGCCGCCACCGAGCGAGCGCAGCAGTCGGCCCAGAGGTCGATGTCCGCCCGGGTATAGGCGACGAGCGTCGGCTTGCCGCGCGTGCCGGAGGACGCGTGGATGCGAACGCAGTGCTCGAGCGGGACCCTGAGGAGGCCGAAGGGGTAGGCAGCGCGGAGCATGGCCTTCGTGGTGAACTGCTGCTCGTCGAGCCGAGCGGCCTCGACGCCGAAGCGTTCGCGCAGCCGGTCGGCCTGGAGGCGCGCGAGCTCGGCGCGCGGCATGGTCTCCAGTTCGGGCTGGTAGATCACGGTCCGAGCCTACTTCGGGTTTATCGTTGCCGCGTGTCCAGCGGGGACAGTGTGGCGGTCATGCTGGCGGCGCTCGGCGGCGTCGCAGGCTCGGTGCAGGTCGCGGTCATGGGCCGCTTCGGCGGCCGGATCGGGACGCTCGAGGCGCTGGCGTTCTCGACCTGCGTTCAGGTCGTGATCACGGTGTCCGCGCTGCTCGTCGTCAGGCAGAGCCTGGCCGGATTCGGCGACGGCCTCCGCCAGCCCGCCTGGATGTGGCTCGGCGGCGCGATGGGGGCGTTCATCGTCTTCTCGATCACGCTCGCGACCCCCCGGATCGGCGCGGCGGCGACGATCGGACTGATCATCGGCGGCCAGCTGATCATGGGCGCGGCGATCGACCGGTTCGGGCTCTTCGGGCTGGAGCAGATCCCGATCGGTTGGCCGCGACTCCTCGGCCTCGCCCTGCTCGCCGCGGGGGCGGTACTCTCGCTGCGGAGATGAGCGGCCTCGCCGGCAAGCGGGTGGTGGTCGTCGGCGGCAGCTCCGGGATCGGGCTGGCGGTTGCCGACGCCGCACGAGAGGGCGGCGCCGAGGTCGTCGTTCGAAGCCGCCGAACGGATCCGCCGCTGGACGTGGTCGACGAAGGCGCCGTGGCCGAGTTCTTCGCGAGCGTGGGCGACTTCGACCATCTCGTGTTCACGCCGACGGCGCGCGCAGCAGGCCCGATCGTCGAGATCGACCTCGACGCGGCGCGCCGGGCCTTCGACACGAAGTTCTGGGGTGCGATCTACGCGGTGCGCCACGGAGCACCTCGGCTTGCTGCCGACGGCTCGATCACGCTCCTGTCGGGAGCCGCCGCCTGGACTCCGATGCGCGGCGGCGCGATCACCGCCTCGACCAACGGCGCGATCGCGGCACTCGTGCGAACACTCGCCGTCGAGCTCGCCCCCGTGCGCGTGAACGCGGTCTCGCCGGGAATCATCGACACGCCGACCTGGGCGGCCCTACCCGACGAACAGCGAACGGCGATGTTCGACCGGCTCGCCTCGGCCCTGCCCGTGGGCCGAGTCGGTACCGCGGAGGACGTCGCTGAGGCGATTCTCTTCCTGATGCAAAGCGGCTTCACGACGGGCACGGTCCTCCACGTCGAGGGCGGGCAGGACCTGGCCGCACCTTAGGCCTCCGAAGGCCGCCGCGAACCTCGCTCGGGCACTTCCCCCCGGGGGTCCCCCTCGTGTTCTCCCCCGGGAATCAGCCTACCATGGCTCGTTGGCTATTTCGGCAACACTCTGTGCCATGATCGCGTCAACTCACGCGCAAGGGCACCAATTCGAAGCGATCGACGTCGACCAGGCCGCGATCGGTCAGCTTGAGCTTCGGGATCACCGAGAGTGCCAGGAAGGCCATCGTCTGAAACGGCGACTCGAGCTCACAACCGAGGTCGCGCGCGGCCTCGACGCAGCTCCGGCTTGCCGCAACGACCTCGCCGAGCGGGGCGTCTGACAGGAGCCCGGCGACCGGAAGCGGCAGCTCGGCGAGCACCGCCCCGTCCTCGACGACGACGCAGCCGCCACGAAGCTCGGCCAGCCGCCCGACCGCGCGCACGATGTCCTCGTCGCCCACGCCCACGGCGAGCACATTGTGTGCGTCGTGCGCCACCGTCGAAGCAAGGGCGCCTTTCCGTAAACCGAAGCCACGGACGAAGCCGAGCCCGATGCGGCCGGTCCCGAGATGCCGCTCGACGACCGCGATCTTCGCGAGATCCCGCTCCGGATCGGCGACCGCGAACCCGTCGCGAACGCACGGCTCCTCGATCAGCTCCTCCGTGACGATCTGTCCGGGCACGACCCCGATCACCCTGGCCGATCCGCCCTCCCAGGGGATGCGGAAGTCGGCGAGACCAAGCCTCGTCGCGTCGAGGCGAACGGTGTTCCGAACCCATTCGGGCACCTCCGGCCGCGCGATCTCACCCAGCGGCCGGCCCGCCTTCAGCACAAGGTCCGGATCGAAGCTTTCGAGGTCGGGCAGCAGCAGAAGGTCGGCCTGGTACCCGGGAGCGACGGCGCCGAGGTGCGCAAGGCCGTGCCAGAGGCACGGGTTGAGCGAGGCCATGACGACCGCGTCCTCCGGGGGAACTCCCGCTCGGACGGCCTCGCGGACGATCGAGTTGACGTGCCCCTCCTCCGCCACGTGCTCGGGCTCGCGGTCGTCAGTGCAGAAGGCGAGCCGGCCCGGCCCGAACTCGGCCACGAGCGGCAGCAGGGCGTGGAGGTTGCGGGCGGCCGAGGCCTCACGGATCAGAACCCACATGCCCGCCCGCAGCCGCTGACGGCCTTCCTCGAGCGTATGTGCCTCGTGGTCGGAGCGGATGCCGGCCGCCACGTACGCGTTCAGCTGCTTCCCCAGTACTCCCGGGGCATGGCCGTCGACATGCTCAGCCCGCTCGAGCCGGAGCTTCTCGAGCTCGGCCGGATCGCCCGCGATGACGCCGGGGAAATTCATCATCTCGGCGAGGCCGATCACCCTCCGGCGCCGCAAGAGGCCCTGCAGGTCGCCGCTGGTGAGCGGCCGCCGAGGAGACTCGAAACGCGAGGCCGGCACGCACGAGGAGGCCATGAACCAGACGTCGAGCGGCAGCCCTTCGCAGGCGTCGAGCAGCCAGTGCACCCCGTCGGTGCCCAGGACGTTGGCGAGCTCGTGGGGATCTGCGACCACGGCGGTCGTCCCCATCGGAACGATCAGACGTGCGAGCTCGTCCACGAGCAACTTCGTCGATTCGAGATGCATATGGGAATCGACGAAGCCGGGAATGACGTAGCGGCCGGCCGCGTCGACGACCTCCGTGCCCTCATACTCGCCCAGTCCGGCGACGTACCCGTCCGCGATCGCCACATCCGCCTCGAGCCACTCGCGCGTGAAGACGGAGAGGACGCGCCCGTCCCGCACGACGACGTCGGCGGGCTCGTCGCCTCGCGCGACGGCGATACGGCGGGCCAGATCCTGCATCAGGCGACCTTACCCGGGGGAAACCGGGCTCGGGCCTGCCGGCCCGGCAACCTCGTCGTGAAGGCCGACGATGTCGTCGGGTTTCACGGGCACCCGGTTGAGCTCCTTGCCCGTCGCAGCACGCAGCGCCGACAGGATCGCCGACGTCGACACCACCGTCGGCGGCTCGCCGACGCCCTTGACGCCGTAGGGAGCGTCCGGTTCGGGATCTTCGACGAGGACCGAGTCGACGGGAGGCATGTCGAGCGTCGTCGGAATCAGGTAATCGGTAAAGCTGGCGTTCGTGATCAGCCCGTCGCGGGTCTGGATCTCCTCCATCAGCGCGAGCCCGAGGCCCTGCGCCGTGCCGCCCTCGATCTGCCCCTCCACTGCCTGCGGGTTGATCGCCGTGCCGACGTCCTGGGCCGTTCCGATCCAGACCACGCGCGTCAGACCGAGCTCGACGTCGACCTCGACGACCGAGCGCATGGCAGCGCACGCGAACGCCACGTGGGCGGGCGCGCCGGTGATCTGACCGGTCGCCGAGTCGAGCGGGGCCGTGCGCCGGTGGTGGAAGACGCGCTCGACGTCGACTTCACCGCCGCCGCGCTGCTCACGCTCCTCGATGGCTGCCCGGCAGGCGAGCTGCACGGCGCCCGCGGCCATCCAGGTCATGCGCGAGGCCGACGCCGAGCCGGCCGACCCGACGTCGACGGTCGAGTGAGGGGCGAGCACGATGTCCTCGGTGTCGAGCTCGGTCCGGGCGACCTGGAGCACGACGTTGGTCACGCCCTGGCCAACCTCGGCCGCCGCGCAGTGGATCTCGGCGCTCCCGTCCGCGAGCAGCCGGACGCGGGCCGCGCAGGCATCGTCGAAGCCCTCCGAGTAGCAGAGATTCTTGAAGCCGACGGCGAACCCGACCCCTCGCCGGACACCCTCGCCCCGGCCGACGTTGCCGGCGCCCCCCGGCAGCCTGATCGGATCCCGGGGGAACTCCTCGGGCTCGGGCAGCGGGAGGTCCGCGGCACGCCGGATCACCTCGGCCACCGGCAGGGAGCCGGTGATCGGCTGGCCGGTCGGGAGCTTGTCGCCGGGCTTCAGCGCGTTGAGCAGGCGGAGCTCGATCGGGTCGATGTCGAGCGCGGCCGCGAGCTTGTCCATCTGGGCCTCGGCCGCGAAGCAGGTCTGAACGGCCCCGAAACCGCGCATCGCTCCGCACGGAGGATTGTTCGTGTAGACCGACGTGCAGTCGATCAGGGCGTTCTCGACGGCGTAGGGGCCGCAGGCGAAGCAGGACGCGTTGGCAGTCACGGCGGTCGAGCTGGAGGCATACGCGCCGCCGTCGAGGAGGATCCGCATCCGCACGCACACGAGCTTCCCGGCCCGGGCGGCCCGGTGCTCGGCCCAGATGCGGGCGGGGTGCCGGTGAACATGGCCGAAGAAGGATTCCTCGCGGCTGTAGACCATCTTTACCGGCCGCGCGGTATGGAGCGCGAGGAGCGCCGCATGAACCTGGATCGACAGGTCCTCCCGACCGCCGAAGGCGCCGCCGACGCCGCCGAGATGGATCCGAACCTGATCGGGCGGGAGGTTCAGGCACGGCGCGACCTGGTCGCGATCGACGTGCAGCCACTGCGTCGCGACGTAGATGTCGACCCCACCCTCGCCGTCGGGGACAGCGAGGCCCGACTCGGGGCCGAGAAAAGCCTGGTCCTGGATGCCGAGCTCGTAGTAGCCCGAGACGGCAACGTCACCCGTCGTCTCCGGATCGCCGTGATGGATCTCCAGGTGGCGAACCACATTCGGCCGCGGATCGTCGCGGTAGCCGTGGCCCATCGTCGGCCGGTCCGGATGGAGCGGTTCCTGCTCGGTCGCCCGCTCGGGGTCGACCACCGGTTCGAGCGGCTCGTATTCGACCTTCACCTTCCCGGCCGCACGGAGCGCCTGCTCTGGCTCGTCGGCGGCGACGAGCGCGACGGGCTCGCCGAAGTAGCGGACGCGGTCGATCGCGAGCACCGGCTGGTCGGGGAACTCGAGGCCGTAGCGCTTCTGCCCGGGAACGTCGTCGTGGGTGAGAACGGCATGAACCCCCGGCATACCGACCGCATCGGAGACGTCGATCGAAGTGATGCGCGCGTGCGCGTGGGGACTGCGGACCGTCTTGCCCCAGAGCATCCCTGCCGCATGCAGGTCGCTGGCGTAAGCGAACTCGCCCGTGACCTTGGGAATTGCATCGACCCGCCGGACGCTCTCTCCGACCCGGCCGAGAACGAGCTTCGTGTGCGCGGGCGAGCTCATGGAAGGTTTCTCACTCTTGGCACAGAGCCGTCACGCCTTTCGGGGTACGCTCGCGGCGGGTGGCGGGTGGATCTTCTTCCCCACCCAGGGGTGGGGGTTTGGGAGTTGGTGGTTCATCGGGCTTTGAGCTCGTCCAGGAGTTCGCGGACCGCCGCTTCGATCTCGCCGTAGACGCGGCGGTACGTGTCCGGGCCGCGGCCGACCGGATCTTCGACGTCGGTCCCGGACAGGATCCTGATCTTCTCCGCGCCGTACCGGTCGCGCACCGCACCCGCATGCCAGGCCGTCACAGGCACGACCAGATCGGCCCACTCGATCAGCTGCGGCGTCAGCGGCTGCGCTCGATGCGCGGAAAGGTCGAGTCCCAGCTCGGCCGCCGCAGCCGAGGCATCTCCGGAGGCACGGTCGCCGGCCGACACCCGTAGCCCTGCGCTCGCGATCTGCCACTCGCCGCCGAGCCCCGCCGTCTCTCGCTCGGCAACCGCGGCGGCGAACGGGCTGCGGCAGGTGTCTCCGGTGCAGACGAAGACGATCCTCACCCGCGCTCCGCAGCGAGCCGCACGGCATCGAAGATCTTCGCGTAACCGGTGCAGCGGCAGACGTTTCCGGACAGTGCCTCGCGGATCTCGTCCTCGCTCGGGTCGGGGCGGCGGAGGAGAAGATCGGCGGTGGCCATGACGAGGCCCGGCGTGCAGAAACCGCATTGCACCGCCCCGGTCTCGACGAAGGCCTCCTGGACCGGATGGAGCTTCCCCTCAGGCGCGAGTCCCTCGACGGTCACGATCTCGTGGCCGTCAGCCTGAGCGGAGAGGACGAGGCAGGCGCAGACGAGCGTCCCGTCCAGCAGCACCGAACACGAGCC
The DNA here is from genome assembly GCA_038237665.1 of Gaiellales bacterium. GTDB lineage: Bacteria > Actinomycetota > Thermoleophilia > Gaiellales > Gaiellaceae > JBBRYK01. The sequence continues at coordinate 14,263 of JBBRYK010000021.1, forward strand.
GCATTCCCCCTGCTCGCACGCGTTCTTCGAGCCGGGGAGGCCCAGACGCTCGCGAAGTGTGTGGAGCAGGCTCTCGCCGCCCCAGACCTCGGCCTCGCACGGTTCACCGTTGACGACGAGCTCGACCTTCACGCCAGGCACCGGTCGAGGGCACGCTTCGCGAGCACCGCGAGGGCGTGGCGACGATACGCGGCTGTCCCGCGCACGTCGTCGATCGGGCTTGCGGCCTCGACGACGCGCTCCGGCAGAGAAGCTGCCTCGGCGAGAGGACAGCGGACGAGCCCGGTCACCGGCCCCGCCGAGCCGAACGACGCGCGAACCTCGCCGCGCTCCCGGTCGACGCAGACGGCCAGCGAGCACACCGCGATCACCATCGCGTTCCGCGGCCCGATCTTCATGAAGGTCTGCGGCCCGCCGCTCGGAGTCACTCGCGCCGACGCGATCAGCTCGTCCGGCTCGAGGGCATTGCGCTTCGGGCCGACGAGGAAATCGGAGAGGGGCATCCGCCGCACTCCGCGTACGCTCGCGAGCTCGAGCTCGGCCTCCTCGACGAGCAGCGGCGGCAGCGCGTCCCCCGCGGGCGAGGCCGTCCCTAGGTTCCCTCCGATCGTCCCGCGATTACGGATCTGCGGCGACCCGACCGTCCGCGAGGCCTCGGCCAGAGCGGGGAGAAGCCCGGCGAGGGGTCCTGTCTCGGCCTCGGCATAGGTGAGCCCCGCTGCAAGCCGAAGCGTCCCGTTCTCGCGCGACCAGCCGCGCAGCTCGGCGACCTCGTTCAGGTTGATGATCGTCTCCGGCCTTCGCCGGTCGAAATTGAGCTCGACCAGAAGGTCCGTTCCGCCCTGGATCGGAACCGCCTCGGGCCGCTCCGCCTTGAGAGCGAGAGCCTCGTCGAAGGTGCGGGGCGTCAGAACTTCCATCAGCTCATCATCGCTCCTCGCGAACGTACGGCAGCCCGAGCGCCGCGGGAGCCCCCAGCCGCCGTTTGGCTAGCCCGGCGGAGACGAGCACGAGCACGACGACCGTCATCACGTACGGCAGGGCGTTCAGGAACTCGGGCTTGATCCCGTACCCGCGCGCCTGCAGGGCGGACGGCAGGCCGCCCGACAGACCGCCGAAGAGGTACGCACCGACGAGGCAGAGCTCGGCGCGCCAGAACGAGAAGATGACCAGCGCGATCGCAATCCACCCAGCACCCCCGACGAGCGAGTCTCCGGCATTCCAGCCCGGCGCGATCGCGAGGCTGAAGCAGGCGCCGCCGACGCCGGCGAACGCGCCGCCGGCGAGCACGTGCGCGTACCTGTACTTCGTCACGCTGATCCCCATCGCGTCGGCCGCACCCGGCGCCTCGCCCACCGCCCGCACATTGAGACCGAAGCGCGTCCGCGCGAGGTAGAGCGCGACGGCGACCGTCGCCGCCCACGCGACGTACACCACCGCCGTCTGGTGAAAGAGCACCGGGCCGAGCACCGGCACGTCCTTCAGCCCGAACACGTCGAGCTCGCTGAACTGGTGGACGGGCGGCGCGTCCGACAACCCGAGGCTCTGCCCGAGGTATGACGAGAGACCAAGGCCGCCGGCGAAGATCGTCAGCGCCAGGCCGGAGACGATCTGGCTCGCGCGGAGCGAGACGACGAGGAAGGCGTGAATCGAAGCCATGACGACACCGGCGAACGCCGCGGTGAGGACGGCCAGTACGAGGGCGAGTGCCGTCGACCCCGGCGCCCGCTGCGACGCCCAGAAGGCCATCACGGCACCGACGAGCATCATTCCCTCGACTCCCAGGTTCAGCACGCCCGAGCGCTCCGCGAGTAGCTCGCCGAGCGCGGCGAACAGGATCGGCGTCCCGTAGGCGAGAGCCTGCGCCAGCACGGAAACGGTGAGCCCGTGATTGACGCTCACGGCGCCGCCTCCACTGCGGGCGGGGCCTCGACGGGGGCGACCCGCCGCCTCCGTCCGACCCGGAGGCGGTAGCGGATCAGGAGCTCACCCCCGAGGACGCAGAAGAGGACGATCCCCTGCATGACGCCGACGAGCCCCGATGGGAAGTCGGGCCCCTGGAGGAAGAGCCCGGCGTTCTGCAGCCCACCGATGAGGACGCCGACGAGGCAGACGGCGAACGGGTTGTACCGGCCGAGCGCCGCGACAACGATCCCGGTGTAGCCGTAGCTCGCGCCCTGAAGGCCCTGTGGGCTGGCGTCGAGCACGTGCGAGAAGTCGCCCACCTGGCTCGCACCTCCGACACCGGCCACGGCCCCGGAGATCGCCATGACCGCGAGGATCTTCCGGCGCGTTCGCATTCCCGAATAGCGCGCGGCGCGCTGCGAGTCGCCGATCACGTTCATCTCGAAGCCGAATCGCGTCGAACGGAAAAGGACATAAAGCCCGGTGCCGACCGCGAGCGCGAGCAGGAAGCCGAACGGAAGGACGACGTCTGAGACGCTCCAGTTGGGCCAGAACTGGCTGGGCTGCAAAGCGATCGACTGCGGGAACGACCGCGTCTGGATCGTGGACAGGTCGCGCCAAGGCGAAGCGCTGTCAAAGATCAGATAGGTGAGGAGAAGCCCGGCGACGTAGTTCAGCATCAGCGAGGTGATGATCTCGTTCGTCCGCGCGAACGCCTTCAGCACGCCTGGGATCAGCGCCCAAAGCGCGCCGCCCGCGGCCGCGCCCACGCACATCGCGAGGATCGTCAGGCCAGTGGCGTGGTGAGGGCCTAGCCAGAACGCGACGCCGGAGCCGGTGATCGCGCCGAGGTACAGCTGCCCCTCGGCGCCGATGTTGAAGAGCTGCATCCGGAACGCCACGGCCGCCGCGAGCCCGGTGAACAGGAGAGGCGTAGCGGAGACCAGCGTGTCCGTCCAGGCCGCGGGACCGATGAACGCCGCGTCGAAGAGCCGCCGGTAGGTGTGGAGCGGATCGTGACCCGTCGCGACGAGGACGGCGGCCATGACGAGGAACGAGAATGCGGCCGAGGCGATCGGGACGGCGAAGGAGTACCAGCGGGGCTGCTCGAGGCGGCGCTCGACCTTGATCACGCGCGCTCGCCTCCTGCCATGGCCAGTCCGATCTCCGCAACGGTCGCAGTCCCCGGATCGAAGTCGCCCGTCAGCCGCCCCTCGTAGATGACGACGATGCGGTCGGCGAGCGCGCGGATCTCGTCCAGGTCCTCGCTGATCAGGAGTACGCCGACGCCGATGGACGCCGCTTCGCGCAGGTAGGCATGCACAGTCTCGATCGCCCCGACGTCCAGCCCGCGAGTCGGGGACGCCGCGATCAGCACCTGCGGCTGCGCGGAGAACTCCCGGCCGAGCACGAGCTTCTGCAGGTTTCCGCCCGACAGGTCGCGCGCGGGTGTGTGAGGGCCCGGAGCGTGGACCCGGTAGCGCTTGATGAGGTCGACCGCGTGCGTCCGGATCGCGCGCCAGCGAAGCAAGGGCCCGCGGGACATGAGCGGTCCCCTGTACGACTTCAGGACCGCGTTCGCGGCGATGTCGAGACTGGGCGCGACGGCCGTCCCGAGCCGGTCTTCCGGAACGTGGGCGATGCGGGCGGCGATCGCCGCGCGCGGATCCCCGTCGCGCAGCTTCCGGCCGCCCACCCGGATCTGGCCCCGCACGGGTGGCCGCATCCCGGTGATCGCCTCCGCCAGCTCGCGCTGACCATTCCCGGCCACCCCGGCCACCCCGACGATCTCTCCGGTTCGCACGGCGAGGGAGACGTCCCTCACGGCCTGCTCTCCGCGGTCACCGCTGACGGTGAGTCCCTCGACCTCGAGCGCCGAGTCGGTGCCGGCCGGCGCCTCGCGAGCCACGCGGCGCGCAAGCTCGACCTCGCGTCCGACCATCAGCGCCGCGAGCTCGCGCGGAGTTGCGTCAGCCGTGGGGAGTGTTCCGATCGAGCGGCCGCCGCGCAGTACGGTCACGCGGTCCGCGACGGCCTTCACCTCATGCAGCTTGTGTGAGATGAAGATCACCGTCCGCCCTTCTTCGGCCATGGTGCGCAGCGTTCCGAAGAGCGCCTCTGCCTCCTGCGGCGTGAGAACGGCAGTGGGCTCGTCGAGGATCAGGATCCGCGCCTCGCGGTAAAGGGACTTCAGGATCTCGACGCGCTGCTGCTCCCCGACCGACAGCTGCCAGATGCGCGCCCGCGGATCGACCGCGATGCCGTATCGCTCGCCCAATCCGACGACGCGGCGCTCGATCTGCCGCGGCTCGAGAACGAACTTCCGCGCCTCGGGGCGATGCTCGCCGAGGATGACGTTCTCCGCGACGGTGAACGGCGGGACGAGCCGAAAGTGCTGGTGCACCATGCCGACGCCCGCGTCGATCGCATCGCTCGGAGAGCCGAATTGCACCGGCTTCCCGTAGAGCCAGATCGCACCCTCGTCGGGCTGGTAGAGCCCCGTGAGGATGTTCGAGAGCGTGCTCTTGCCGGCGCCGTTTTCGCCCAGGAGCGCGTGCACCTCGCCGGCGCCGGCCTCGAAGTCGACCGAGTCGTTCGCCAGCACACCGGGGAAGCGCTTGGTGATCCCCTGCATGACGACAGCCGGAGAGGCGCCGGGCTCGCCGGCGCCTCTCCCTTCCTGTGCAGGGATGGGGGCTTCCTGCCCCAAAGCGCTTCTACCCCGGCGGCGGAACGTGGGAGACGGACCCGACGACCCCCCTGACCAGCCACTGCATCGCGTACAGCTCCTTGATCGAGAGGCGCTTGCCCTTCTTGACCATGAGCTTGCCCTTCTGGTCGTAGAGCGGGCCGGCGAACTCGTAGAAGCTGCCGTTCTGGATCTCCTTCTGCTTCTTGCGGATCTGCGCCTTCGTCTTCGCGGAGACCCCTGGTCCGAAGCGGGCAAGCTTCGTGAAGCCGTCATTGATCGACCCGTAGTAGAAGCCGGGCTTCCACGTGCCGTTCATCGCCGCCTTCACGCGCCTGAGGTAGTACGGGCCCCAGTTGTAGACCGCCGCGGTCAGCCATTGCTTCGGCGCGAACTTGCTCGCGTCGGCGTCGTACCCGACCCACGGTACGCCCTGCTTCTCCGCATACACGCCGGCGGCGGGGCTGTCGACGTTCTGCCCGAGGACGTCGACACCGGCCGAGACGAGGTTCCGCGCGGCCGCGGTCTCCTTCGGCGGCGAGTACCACTCGTTCGTCCACACGATCTTGACCTTCGCGCCGGGGTGCGCCACCTGCGCGCCGAGGGTGAAGGCGTTGATGTGCCGGACGACCTCGGGGATCCCGAAGGGAACGACGTAGCCGATCAGGCCCTTCTTCGAGGCGGCGCCGGCAGCCATGCCGGAGAGGTAGATCGTGTCCTCACCCGCGCCGAAGTACTCCGACTGGTTCTTCTCGATCTGCTGCCCGGTGGCCTGCTCGAACAGGACCTTCGGGTACTTCTGCCACAGCTGACCGTTGACGCCGAGCTCGAGCTCTCCGAATGACGTTGCGAAGATCATCTGGTACCCGTCGCGGACAAGCCCGGCGACGATCTGCGGCACCTGGGCGTTGCTGAACGCCTTGTCCTTGTAGGTGGTCTGCACCTTGTCACCGAGCGCCTTCTGGACGTAGAGACGACCCAGGTTGTGTGCGGTCGACCAGCCGCCGTCGTCGAACGGCCCCGGATAGATGAACGCGACCTTGTAAGCCGCCGCCTTCCTGGCCGGCTTCGCGGTCACCGCCGTCGCCGACGCGAGCGCGCCGGCAATGACCACGGCCACCCCCGCGGCCAGCACTGCCCTCGGATTCCTCATTCCTTCCCCTCCCGCCGTTGCGCCTTCCCCGCCTGAAACGGGGCGAAGCTCGACTATAGGAAAGTCGGAGGGCCGGTACTAGAGGGATATTGTCGCCCGGTGCGGACCCTCTTCTCGGGCGGCTGGATCGTGACGATGGACGACGCGGGCACCGAGCTCTGCAACGGCTGGCTGACCGTTTCGGACGGGTTGGTCGAGGCGGTCGGCGCGGACTCACCGCCGGCCGCGGAGGAGCGGGTGGACCTCCGCGGGGCGGTGGTCACGCCCGGCCTCGTCAACTCGCACCACCACCTGTACCAGACGCTGACGCGTGCACGTGCACAGCAAGCGGACCTCTTCACGTGGCTCCGCGAGCTCTATCCCGTGTGGGCCCGGCTCGACGCGGAGGCGGAGTACGCGGCGGCCAGGTGCGGACTGGCGGAGCTGGCTTTGGCCGGCGCCACAACGGTCTTCGACCATCACTACGTGTTCCCGCGCGGCCGCTCCGGGCTCGTCGAGGCCGAGATCGCCGCCGCCCGGGAGCTCGGTGTCCGGATCGTCGCCTCCCGAGGCTCGATGGACCTCGGGGAGTCGGAGGGCGGCCTGCCCCCTGACTCGCTGACCGAGGACGCGGACGTCGCACTCGCCGACACCGAGCGGCTGGCCGGGCTGGCCGACGGCGACCTGGTCGAGCTGGCCGTGGCGCCCTGCTCGCCGTTCTCGGTGACAGGCCACCTCATGCGTGATTCGGCCGAGCTCGCCCGGCGCCTGGGCCTGCGGCTGCACACGCACCTCGCCGAGACGGTCGAGGAGGAGGGTTACTGCCGTGAGCTGTACGGCTGCACGCCCGTCGAGTACCTGGAGGAGCTCGGCTGGATCGCGGGCGACGTCTGGTGCGCCCATTGTGTCCATCTCTCCGATACGGACGTGGCCCGTTTCGCCGCCGCCGGGACCGGCGTCGCCCACTGTCCGACCTCGAACCTGCGCCTCGGAGCCGGCGTCGCGCCGGTCGCGGACCTGGTGCGAAGCGGCGTCCCCGTCGGCCTCGGCGTCGATGGGTCGGCCTCGAACGAGCGGAGTGACCTGTTCTTCGAGGTCAAGCAGGCGCTGCTCATCGCACGCGGGCGAGGCGGGCCGGAGGCGATGACGGTGCGGGAGGCGCTGCGCCTCGGCACGCGGGGCGGCGCCGAGGTGCTCGGCCGCGACGACATCGGTTCGCTCGAGCCCGGGAAGCGGGCCGACTTCGCGGTCTGGCGGACCGACGGGCTCGAGTTCGGGGGCGCGGAGGACCTGGTGGCAGCGCTCGTCCTGACCGCACCGCACCGGGTCGATCGCCTCTACGTCGGCGGCGAGGAGGTCGTCCACGACGGCCGGCTCGTCCGCGCCGACGAGGAGGAGATCGCGAGCGAGCACCGCCGCGCTGCGGAGCGTTTCGTCGCTCTGAGCGCGTAGGCGCCGCCACGTGTTTTTGGCCTAACCAGCCCGTTTGCAGCCCTTACGCCGGGTCCCGCTTGGCCATGTCAGGGGACAGACCCCTGACGTGTCCGGAATGGACAGAATTGGCCGCCGTCGGGGCGACGCGTGAAGATGCGCCGGATGAGCGTCTCGCTCTCCACGCACGTGCTCGATACCGGGCAGGGCCGGCCGGCCGCGGGTGTGCAGGTCGAGCTCTTCCGTGACGACCAATTGCTGGCGAGCGGGCAGACGGACGGAGACGGGCGCATCGCCGACCTGGCCGAGGGGCTGGAGCCCGGCAATTACCGTCTCGTCTTCCGGCCGCCCTCGGTGTTCTTCCAGCGCGTCGAGCTGGAGGTCACCCTCGTCGCCGGGCACTACCACGTCCCGCTCCTCGTCTCGCCCTACTCGTGCGCGAGCTACCGCGGCAGCTGAGCGGCGACGAGCTCGCCGGGCTGTTCGAGGGACGGACGCGGTTCGTCGAGCGGCTCGCCGCCCTCGAGAATCCGCTCCAGGCCGCCCGGGCAGTCGCCCGCGACCTGTCCGACGACGAGAAGCGCGAGGTGCTCGGCGCCCACCCGGCGATCGGCCAGCAGCGCGGGCTCTCCGCCCGCTCCGCCGCTGAGCAGGGCAACGACGAGGACGCGGCCACCCTGGACGAGCTCGCGCACCTGAACAGCGCCTACGAGGAGAGGTTCGGCTTCCGGTTCGTCGTGTTCGTGAACAGGAGACCGAAGTCGGCGATCGTCCCGATCCTGCGCGAGCGCATCGAGCGGACCCGGGAGGAGGAGCTGGAGACCGCCCTCGACGAGCTGATCTCGATCGCCGAAGACCGCTGGCGGCGCGGGTAATGCTCGGCTTCGACGCGTACGCCACGGACTGGCTCGATCTCGTCTTCCGCTGGTTCCACGTGATCGCGGCGATCGTCTGGATCGGAGCGTCGTTCTACTTCGTCGCGCTGGACAGTCATCTGCTTCCGCCCGAGAAAAAAGCTGACCGGGAGCGCGGCGTCCGCGGTGAGACCTGGGAGATTCACGGCGGCGGCTTCTACCGGATCGAGAAGTTCCGCGTGGCGCCGCGCGAGCTGCCCGACCCGCTGCACTGGTTCAAGTGGGAGGCGTACTGGACCTGGCTCTCGGGCTTCGCCCTGCTCGTCGTCCTCTACTACCTGAACGCGAGCACGAATCTGATCGACCCGTCGGTTGCCGACCTCGAGGTCTGGCAGGCGGTGCTGCTCAGCGTCGGAGGACTGGCCGTCGCCTGGGTCGTCTACGACGCGGTCTGTCGCCTGCTCCCCGGGCGCGACGCGCTCGTTGGGGCGGCCATCCTCGGGCTCGTCCTGCTGGCGAGCTGGGGCTCGAGCGAGCTCTTCAGCGCCCATGCGGCCTGGCTCCAGGTGGGGGCCATGCTCGGGACGATCATGGCCGCAAACGTCCTCTTCAACATCATTCCCGCCCACTGGGAGCTGGTCCGGGCGAAGGAGGCCGGTCGCGAGCCCGCCGCGCAGCCCGGGCTCGAGGCCAAGCGGCGCTCCGTCCACAACAACTACCTGACGCTGCCGGTGCTCGTGACCATGCTGAGCGGGCACTTCGGCTTCCTCTACGGGCACTCGTACGCGTGGCTGATCCTCGTCGGGTTGATGGCCATCGGCGCCTGGATCCGCGTCTACTTCAACCTCCGCCACCAGGGACGAACGGTGTGGGCGATCCCTGTGACGGCCGCGCTCGCGCTGGCCGGCATCGCGATCGCGGTTCGGCCGTCGGGCGGCGGCGCAAATGCAGGCGGCCCGCTCGTTCCCTTTTCCGAGGCGAGGTCGATCGTCCAGCAGCGCTGCGCCCCGTGCCACTCGATGCACCCGACGTACTCCGGCCTCACCGCCCCGCCGCTCGGGATCGCGTTCGACGCGCCGAAACAGATCGGCGCGCGCGCGGATGCGATCCGGGCCCAGGCCGTCGACTCGACGACCATGCCCCTCGGCAACGTCACAAAGATGACCCGGGCGGAGCGAGACCGACTGGGCCTCTGGATCCGCCAGGGTGCGAGAATCAAGTGATGCTCGAGATCAGCGCCGCCGGCATCGAGTTCAGCGCCCGCCTCGAGGACGAGGAAGCGCCCCTGACGGTCGCCGCGTTCCGCAGACTGCTCCCGCTCGAGAGCCGGATCATCCACGTGCGCTGGAGCGGCGAGGGCGGCTGGATCCCCTTCGGCGACCTCGACCTCGGAGTCGGCCCGGAGAACGCGACCTCGTACCCGAACCCGGGCGAGATCGTCCTCTACCCCGGCGGCGTCAGCGAGACCGAGATCCTGCTCGCCTACGGCTACGTCAACTTCGCCTCCAAAGCCGGACAGCTGGCCGGCAACCACTTCGCCACCATCGTCGAGGGCAACGAGAGCCTGCGCGAGCTCGGGCGGAAGTTCCTCTGGGAGGGCGCTCAGCCGATCGTGTTCAAAGAGACCTGACGGTCTCTGTCAGCACGTCGACGGCGAGGGCGACGTCCTCGTCGCTCGACAGCTCCTCCGGAGAATGGCTGGCGCCGCCGTTCAGGCTGCGGACGAAGAGCATCCCCGCCGGAATCACGCGGGCGGCGAGGATGCCCGCGTCGTGGCCGGCGCCCGAAGGGAGCTCGACGATCGGGAGCCCGCGGCGCTCGAGCGCGACACGCAACGCGCTCCGGACACGCTCGCTCAGCTCGACCGGCTCAATTCGATAGGTCGGCTCGAGACCCAGCTCGCCGATCAGGAGGTCGAAGCGCTCGGCATCGGGTGCACGCGCGTCGACGGAAACGACCGCGCGGCCGGGAATGACGTTGCCGAAGCCCGGCTCGACCTCGAGGCGCCCCACCGTGGCGACGGCGCCCTCAATCGCCGCCGCGGTGTCCCGGATGCGCAGGACGAGCTCGGCGGCTTTCACCAGCGCGTCCTCGCGACCCGCCATCGGCACCGTGCCGGCATGGCCGGGATGTCCCTCGACGACGAAGTCCCCGCGCGCTACTCCGGCAATGCTCGTCACGATCCCTAGCGCCGCGCCGGCGTCCGCGAGCCGTGGGCCCTGTTCGATGTGCAGCTCGACGTAGGCGCCCGGCCGTTCCGTAAACGCACGGCTGCCCTTGCAGCCACGCTCCTCGTCGCGATAGACGACGACGACCCCACGGCCCGCTCGCTCGACCGCCTCGATCGCGGCGACGACGCCCAGCGCGCCGTCGTAGCGGCCGCCGTTCGGCACCGAGTCGAGGTGTGAGCCGGTCCAGACGTCTCCCCCGGCGGGATGGCGCCCGATCAGGTTGCCGGCGTCGTCGACCGATACGTCGAGCCCGGCCTCCTCGAGCCACCCGCGGGCAAGATGGTGGGCCTCGTCCTCCTCCGGTGTATAGCCGATCCGGTTCGCGCCCGGCCCGCCGCCGATGCGGTACAGCTCGTCGAGCCGCTCGAGAACGCGCATTGGCCGAGCTTAGAGGCGTTTCAGCCCGACGAACCCGCCGACCGGCCCCAGTGCGACGAGCGCGAAGCCCACCGCCCACCCTGTCGAGCCGACGAGGACGCCGAACAGCGGGGGTAGGAGCGAAGCGTTCGTGTTGATCACCGTCTGCTGGATGCCGATCGCTGCTCCGGAACGCCCGCCGCCGGCGAGCTCGGCCGCGGCGGTGAACGCCAGGCCGTTCCAGCTCATCGCCAGGCCGCCGGTGAGGATCAAGACGGGAAGCAGCACGGCGAGCGGAGCGCCCGCGAGCGCCGCCGTCGCCGCGGTGGCCGCAGCCGAGGCGACCGCAATCCGGCGCAGCGGCCCGAGTCGGCTGCCGACCGCATCCGACCAGACCCCCGAGCCGATTCGAGCCACAATGCCGAGCACCTGCACACCGGCGAGCACGGCCGCCGCGTGGCTCGTCGAGACGTGATGGCGGTCGTGGAGAAACAGCACCATGAAGCCGACCACGCACATCTGCGGCCAGAGCATCAGGGCGCTCGCGAAGGACAGCCGCCAGAGGCGCCGGTCGCGAAGCGGTGCGGGGGCCTCTGAGCTTTCCGGCTTCACAGGCCCTTCGCGGATCAGCAGGACGGCGGCTGCGGTCGTCACGAGGCAGGCAAGGCCGAGCGTTCGAAGGGCCCACTCGGGACCGAGGTGGGGAAGAACGACGGAGACCAGGAACCCACCGATCGGGATCGCCGTCTGGCGGATCCCGAGCGCGAGCCCCCGACGGCTGGGAGGGAACCAGCCGATCACTGCACGGCCGCTTGCGCTCTGCACGCTTGCCCCGGCCGCGCCGGCGACGACGAGCAGAAGCAGGAGCCCCCAGAACGTATGCATCTGCGCCGCCCCGAGCAGCGTCGCACCGCAGACTCCCAGGCCGGAGCCGAGAACGAGCCGCTCACCAACGCGGTCGGTGAGGATCCCCCACGGGATCAGCGAGACGAGCGAGCCGAGGAGCTGTGCGCCGATCAGAAGACCGGTTTCGCCGAGACTCAGTCCATAGCGGTCGCGCAGAACCGGGGCGATGACGGCGACGCCGAACCAGATCGCCGAATAGCTCGCCTGCGCGGCCGTGCCGGCGCCGAGAACCACCCACCGGTAGCGGCGCGGGTCTACAGCGCGAACGGGTTGTACGGCCTCGAGCCCGTGGAGACGATCACACTCTTCGTCTCGAGGTAGAGGTCGAGTGTCTCGAGGCCGAGCTCGCGGCCGAAGCCGGACTCCTTGTACCCGCCGAACGGAATCCCCGGGAACGCCGTATACGGCATGTTGATGCCGACCGTGCCCGACTGAATCCGGGAGGCGAGGCGGTGCCCGCGCGCGGCGTCGCCGGTCCACACGGTCGCCATCAAGCCGTAGCGAATGTCGTTCGCGATCCGGATTGCGTCCTTCTCGTCCTCGAACGGGATCACGGTCACGACCGGCCCGAAGATCTCATCCTGCGCCACTGCCATCTTGTTGTCTACCTTGGCAATGACCGTCGGCGGATAGAAGGCGCCGTCCCCCTCGGAAGGCTGCCCCCCGAGGACGACCTCGGCACCCTCCTCGCGGCCCTTCTCGACGTAGCCGTGAACGCGATCGCGGTGCTGGGTCGAGATCAGCGAGCCCATCTGGGTCTCGGGATCGAGCGGGTCGCCGACCTTGACCCGGCCGGCAGCGTCGGCAAACCGTGAGACGAAGTCGTCGTAGACGCTCTGTTCGACGAGGACGCGCGAACGGGCCTCGCAGCTCTGCCCGGCCGCGTAGTAGATCGACCAGACCGAGCTCGGGATCGCGTCGTCCAGGTCGGCATCGGCGAACACGAGGTTCGGGCTCTTGCCTCCCAGCTCGAGCGTGACGCGCTTGAGCGGATCGGCGGCGAGGCGCATGATCTCGGCGCCGGTCGCGGTCGATCCTGTGAAGGCGACCTTGTCGACGCCCGGGTGGCGAACGAGGTAAGCGCCGGTGGACGGGCCGGGGCCGGGAACGACGTTGACGGCACCTGGCGGGAAGCCGACCTCGGCGGCCAGCTCGGCGAGACGCAGCGCGGTCAGCGGCGTCTTGTCGTCCGGCTTGAGCACGACCGCGCAGCCGGCGGCGAGCGCGGGGGCGAGCTTCCAGGTCGCCATCATCAGCGGGTAGTTCCACGGAACGATCTGCGCGGCGACGCCGACGGGCTCCTTGAGCGAGTAGAAGAGCAGCGAACCGCCGATCGAGTTCGAGCGGCCCGCGATCGTCGCGGTGGCGGAGCCGTAGAAGCGGAAGTTCTCGGCGGCCTGGAAGAGCTCGGCCTTGACGGAGGAGATCGCCTTGCCGACGTTCCGCGACTCGAGCTCGGCGAGCTCCTTGCGGTTGGCGGCGATCGCGTCGGCGAGGGCGTGGAGAAGCCGTGACCGCTCGTTCGCCGGGGTCTTGCCCCAGGGGCCGTCGAGGGCAGCCCTCGCAGCCTCCACGGCGCGATCGACATCGGCCTCACCGGCCATGGCTGCTTTAGCCAGGGGTTGGCCGGTGGCAGGCTCCGTCAGCTCGCGGATCTCACCGGAAGCGGGCTCAACGAGCTCGCCGTTGATGAAGAGTCCGTACTCCCGCTCGGTTGCCACCGCCACGGGACGGACGATACCGAGTCTCCGCCTCTCGCCCGGCGGCCTCCTCTGTCCTGCTGCTTTCGTTGCACAACCGGCACACAGCTGCGCGCTTTTCGGGGATACGATCGCGGTGGGGAGGAGGCTGGGTACGCCTGCGTGCGCCAAGCCCACACCCTGGCCGAAGCGAACGTGTCCGAGAGGGCCGTCAGCGCTCGAACAGGGCGGCCTGGCCCTGGCCGACGCCGACGCAGAGGGTCGCCAGCCCGTAGCGCCCACCGCGGCGGCGGAGCTCGTGCAGCAGCGTCACCACCAGCCGGGCACCGCTCATTCCGAGCGGATGCCCGAGTGCGATCGCGCCGCCGCTCGCGTTGACCCGGTCCGGGTCGAGCCCGAGGTCGCGAATCACGGCGAGGCTCTGGGACGCGAAGGCCTCGTTCAGCTCGACGAGATCGAGCTCAGCCACGTCGATCCCGGCACGGCTCAACAGCTTGCGTACCGCCGGCACCGGGCCGATGCCCATCACACGGGGGTCGACCCCCGCGGTCGCACTCGCGACGAACGTGCCGAGCGGGTTGGCTCCGAGCTCCCGCGCTTTCTCTTCGGAGGCGAGCACGAGCGCCGCGGCGCCGTCGTTCAGGCCGCTCGAGTTGCCGGCGGTGACCGACCCACCGGCCCGGAACGCGGGCCTCAGGCCGGCGAGCTTCTCGGCCGAGGTGTCGGGGCGCGGGTGCTCGTCGCGGGCGACGTCGCCGACCGGGACGAGCTCGTCGCGGAAGCGCCCTTCGGCGTCGGCGGCCGCCCAACGCCGCTGCGATTCGAGCGCGAAGGCGTCCTGGTCCTCTCGCGACACGCCCCACCGCTCCGCGACGTTCTCGCCGGTCTCGCCCATCGACTCGAGCGGGAACATCGCCTCGAGCCGCGGGTTGGGAAAGCGCCAGCCCAGCGTAGTGTCGTACACGATCTGGTTGCCCCGGGGGAAGGCAGCGTCCGGCTTGGCCAGAACGAGAGGAGCTCGGCTCATCGACTCGACACCCCCGGCGACGAGCAGGTCGGCGTCGCCCGCGACAATCGCGTGGGCCGCCGAGATGACGGCACTCAGGCCCGAGGCGCAAAGCCGGTTCAGCGTCACTCCGGGAACCGAATCGGGAAGCCCTGCGAGCAGGGCGGCCATGCGGGCGACATTCCGGTTGTCCTCCCCGGCCTGGTTTGCGCAACCGAGGTAGACGTCGTCGATCGTGTCCTGGTCGATCCCGGCCCGTTCGACCGCTGCCGCGATGGCCACGGCAGCAAGATCGTCCGGCCTGATCGCCGAGAGTGCACCCCCGTAGCGCCCCACCGGCGTTCGCACCGCTGAGAGGACGACGGCTCTGCCCACAGCCCTGGTCCTAAACGAACTCGACCTTGACGGGCCGCTCGAAGGCACCGATCGCCTCGCCCCGCCGGAGGAGCTCACGGACCGCCTCCCGCCCCTCGTCGCCGTAGTCACAGGTCAGCTCGTTGACGTACATGCCGACGAAGCGATCGGCGAGACCCAGATCGAGGCCTCGGCCGAAGCGCATGGCATAGCGCATGGCCTCCGTGCGGTTCGCGAGCCCGGCCTGGATCGAAGCCTCGAGGACGGCGGAGAGCTCGGCGAGCGTGTCGGGGCCGAGGTCACGCCGCGCGGCGTTCACACCGAGAGGAAGCGGCAGTCCCGTTTCCAGCAGCCACCACTCGCCGAGATCGACGACCTTGCTCAGACCCTCCGTCGCATAGGTGAGCTGGCCCTCGTGAATCAACAGGCCTGCGTCGGCGCGGCCAGAACGCACTTCGTCGAGAATCTGATCGAACGGGACTTCGCGATAGCGGAAGTCTCCGAGGTACATCCGCAGGACGAGGAAGGCAGTGGTCATGCGGCCGGGGACGGCAATCTCGACCTCCGCGAGCCGGCGCTTCGAGATCAGCTCTCGAGCGACGACGATCGGCCCGTAGCCCTGGCCCATGCTCGCGCCGTGCGGGAGCAGCACGTAGTCCTCCTGCACGAACGGGTATGTGTGCAGCGAGAGAGCGGTTACCTCGAGCCGAGCTTCGAGCGCCCACTCGTTCAGCGTCTGGATGTCCCGGAGCACGTGCTCGAACTCGAACCCGCGCGTATCGATCTCGCCCTCGGCGAGCGCCCAGAACATGAAGGCGTCGTCGGGGTCAGGACTGTGACCGAGGCGGATCAGCACGGCGGAGCAAAGTAGCAGGAGCTCTTTGTTACCTGACGCCCCTACACTCAACGTGTGTCGAGACAGCAGGCGCTGAGCGAGTCGATCCAGGACTACCTGAAAGCGATCTACAAGCTCCAGGACGAGGCGGGCAAGGTGACCGTCTCGGGGCTGGCGCGTAATCTCAGCGTCTCCCCCGCTTCCGCGAGCGCAATGGTCAAAAAGCTGGCGGCACTGGATCTGGTCGCCGAACGGCGGCCGTATCGCGGTGTTGCACTGACGCCCGCCGGGGAGCGGATCGCGATCGAGGTGATCCGCCACCACCGGCTGCTCGAGCTGTATCTGGCGGAGACGCTGGGCGTCGCGGTCGAGGATGTCCACGATGAGGCTGACCGTTTGGAGCATGTGCTCTCCGAGGAGCTCGAGGCGCGGATCGACCGGGTTCTCGGGTACCCGACCCACGACCCGCACGGCGATCCGATTCCTGACGCCCGGCTGGAGTGGCCCCAGGCGAAGCGCTGAGCTCGTCGGGCCTGCCGTGCGCGAAGCCGGCGTCGTCGGGCTAAGGCTCCCGGCCGAAGAACCAGCGTTCGAGCGGTTTCAGGAGCTCCTCGCGCTCGAACGGTGCCGCCTCCTGGGGGCGCCCATCCTGCTCGAGCACCCGCAGGTCGTCGCGCAGCGTGCCGTTCGCCTGCTCGAGCGCGTCTTCGAGCTCGTAGCCCTCGAAGACGTAGTCGTCCTGGCGTGGGTCATCGCTTTCGCGGTGCTGCGGGTTGACGGCCCGGCCGACAGCCCAGACCGCTCCCGGCTTGCGCTCGATCCAGATCACGATCCGTTCGGGCGCACCGGAATCGTCCACGCCGTCCAGCGTGCGCTCCGCGAACCGCGCAACGGCCATGCGGCGGCGCATCGGGCCAAGGATACAATCGCCGCCGTGGCGCTTCGAGACCTGTTCCGGAACCCGTTCAGCTTCCTCTTCGCCCGCTCCCGGAACGAGGAACGCCTGATCGCCTACGTACTGCGCGAGCACGACCGCGGGCGCTCGCTTGCCGACATCCTCGAGGATCCGTACATCCGAAATCGCTGGACCCCCCAGCAGCGGGAGCGCATCCTCGACGATCCCGAGGTGATCCGGGCGATCGGCCAGGACGTGATCGAGGGCACGCGGGCGCAGCTCGGCTAGAGCTGCCGCCCCACGGCGCGCTCGCGGGCGCGCGCGACCGCGGCGGCGCCGATCGCGATGTCCCAGGCGGCGATCCCGTTCGACTTGAAGACGACGATGTCCTCCGGAGACTGGCGGCCGGCCACCTCGCCCGCGACGACCTCCTGGAGCTCGTGTACCTCGAGCCAGTCGAGGACACCGAGGGCGATCGGCTCGATCAGGTCGCCGGACTCGAGCCGAGCCTGTTCCTTCGAATCGCAGCAGACGAACTGCGCACGCTCGAGGACGACGTTGTCGAGCTCGCGCGCCCGCGGCTCGTTCGCGCCGACCGCGCAGACGAGAGCGCCCGGCTGCAGCCACTCTCCACGCAGGACCGGATCCTTGGAGGTCGTCACCGTCACGACGACATCCTGCTCGCCGGCCTCGCGATGCGTTTCGGCCGGCTCAGCCCCGACCTGGGCACAGAACCTCGCGAGGCGCTCTTCGTTCCGGCAGAACGCGACGACCCTCTCGATCGACGGCACCGCCGCTCGGATCGCGAGCACCTGGCTCTCGGCCTGCCAACCGCACCCGATCACGCCCAGTGAGTTAGCACCGGGCTTCGCCAGGTACTTCGCCGCGACCCCGCTCGCCGCGCCGGTCCGCAGCTGGCCGAGGCGATCCGCCTCGATCACGGCCTGAAGCTCGGCGCCCTTGGTGTCGAAGAGCAGGACTGCGAACGGCGTACCGCCGGGGAGCCACGCATAGGCCTTGAGCCCGGCGAGGCCCAGTTCGCGGTCGACGGCCGACATGACCGCGAAGACGCCGTCGGACACCCGGAGGCGCCGCCGGGGCACGTTCTCGACCGCGCCCGCGGCCAGCCGGCGAAAGCACCCTTCGACCGCCTCGAGAGCATCATCGATCGTCAGCAACGACTCGACGTCGGCTTCGGTCAGATAGAGAGGCAGAGCCCTATTTTCCCGCACCCGGCTTGGGGACGAAGCTGATCTGACCGTTGGTCTCGAGCACGGCCCATTGCACGTCCTCGAGCTTCGCGATCTGCTGCATGCGCGCCGAGGCTGCGAGCTCGCCAAGGGTCAGGCGCTCCCGCCGCAGATTGCGCTCGATCGGCTTGCCGTCCTCGAGCAGCACGATCGGCTCGCCGTCCAGCACGGGCCGTAGCCAAGGCACGCGAAAGCTCAGAAACGAGAAGGCCATGGTCAGGATGCCCACGGTTCCGCCCGCGAGCATGAGGCCGGTCACGGAGAAGTCGTTCTGCGTCACGCCCTGCTGGACGAGGTCACCCATCATCACCAGAAGGATGAACTCGAAGGGCTGCAGCGAGTTGAGCTCGCGGCGGCCGATGATCCGCGTGAGCGTGAAGATGAACAGGAATGCAACGGCTGCACGGAGGACGATGTCCATGGTCTAGGGGAAGATCGTGATGTTGCGCCGGATGGTCAGTAGGTGCGTCTTCCCGTCGAAAAGGTCGACGTTCTGGCTGCGGTGGCCGACGTTCGTCGGGTTGACCTGAAGTTGAATGAACAGGATGTACGACCCGCCCTTCGGTATATGGCCGAGGTCGAACGAGAGCCGCCCGTCACGGCTTGCCTCCCCGACCGGGCTCGGCTCGATCGTGTTGATCGTCATCCCCTCGGCCCATCCCGAATCGAGGACGAGAATCGCGTCCTTGACCTCGCGGTGTGCCCAGATGTGGAAACGGGCCTCGAAGAGGAGGCCCGACCGGAGCCGATCGGGAACGTAGAGCTTGAGCGATGCGGTCTGGGTGCCGACGGTCGTCGCCCCGGGCCGCTGGCCGAAAAGGTTGGCGAGGCCGGCGAGGAGGAAGGCGGTGACGAGCGCCACGAGCCCCCAGCGGACCCAGCGAAAGCGCCGGAGCCCCTGGAGGTCTCGGTGTCGTTTCAGGACAAGGCAGTCCGGGATGTCGGCCACGACTCCCCCGCGTTTCGGCGCCGGGGAGGGCTTCTCCTACTTCGCGACCGACGTGAGCGGCCGCGTGGCGAGCGGCGGCAGTAGCAGCAGATGGCTCTCGACGATTGCCTCTGCAACGTCGATCAGCTTGCGCCCGTTGTGCTGTGAGTGGGAGCGCAGCATCTCGAAGGCCCGATCCTGGTCGATCGCGTGGCGCGCCATCAGGATTCCCTTTGCCTGTTCGATCACCGCCCGGCGCCCGAAAGCTCCCTGCAGGTTGTGGTATTCGGCGAAGCGTTGCAGCGTGATCTCGATCGCGATCTGCAGCTCCTCGGCGTCGGCGTCGACGATGTACGCGAAGACACCGCGCCTGGCTGCCGCGTGGATATAGGCGGTGTCCCTGGCCGAGAGCAGTGCG
The DNA here is from genome assembly GCA_038237665.1 of Gaiellales bacterium. Classification (GTDB taxonomy): domain Bacteria; phylum Actinomycetota; class Thermoleophilia; order Gaiellales; family Gaiellaceae; genus JBBRYK01. The sequence continues at coordinate 33,154 of JBBRYK010000021.1, forward strand.
ATCACCGGGCAGGCAGCCTTGCGGACGATCTCCGCGATCAGCTCGAGCGCGTGCTCGGAACTCAGGCCGAGCCCGACCAGTGCCACGTCGGGGCGCTCCCTCGCAGTCACTGCGCCGACTTCCCTGACGTCGATCTCGCGGGCGATGACCTCGTGACCGAGGCCCACTACGACCCGGGCGAGGAGCTCGAGCCGGTCCCGCCGCTCGTTCGCGATCAGCACGCGGAGGTGTTCGAATCGCTCACCGGTCATAGAGGTCACGCGATCGCTCAGCTCGTGATGGTGACTGGTACGCCGGGGCCGATGCGGAACACGAGCCAGTGCAGCGCCTGGGTGGCGAGGCGCACGCAGCCGTGGGAGACAGCCGTGCCCGGGATGCCGCCGATGTTGTCCAGGCCGTGCAGGGCAATCTGGCCCGGGCCGCCCGCGAACTCCTGTAGGACGTTGGAGCGGGCGCTCAGAGCGAGCGCGTACGGTGCGCCCACTGCCTCGGCCGGTAAGGCAATCGATTCCTCGACGAAGAACTCGCCGGGCGGGGTCGGTGTCGAGGGCTTGCCGACGACGGCGCGGAAGACGCGCAGGGCGCGACCCCCCTTGTAGACGCTCACACGTCTGCGCGGCGGGTCGATGACGACCTGGGACTCGGCCGGTACTTGGAGAGGCTCATCTTGGGTCCCTTCCTGAAACAGCTCTCCTACTATTTTGGCAACGTCCGGCCGATAGCTGCCGTCGCCACTTTGGCTCGATCGGCTCACCCAAAAGGGGTAGGACGGGTTGGCGCCGGGCCTGGACGACGTTGTCCCCCGGATGGCGTTGCTGTTGGCAAAACCCGACCGGGCGTTACAGACCGGTCGGTACTATCGGTCGTGCCGTCTTATGTCACAGGTAGGTGATTCGCTGATCAGCTGCGTTGTCGCTGACGATCACCCCGCGCTCATCCAGGCGGTGTCGGCTTTGCTGACCGAAAACACGATCCAGGTCGTCGGCCAGGCGAACAACGGCGTGGACGCTCTCGGCGCAATCGCAGCTCACCGGCCGACCGTGGCCATCCTCGACCTGGCGATGCCGCCGATCAGTGGAATCGAGGTCGCCCGCCGAGCGAGCCGCCTCTTCCCCGAGACCGCCTCGATTCTGTACACGGGGAGGGCCGAGCAGGAGGGGCTCGTCGAGGCGCTCGATGCGGGAGCGCGTGGATTCGTGCTCAAGCGAGGGCCACTCGAGGAGCTCGTCCGCGCGGTACGGGTCGCCGCCGGCGGCGACATCTATGTCGATCCCGAGCTCGCCTCCACGCTCGTCCGCGCGGGTGTAGCCGTGACTACCCCCGAGCTCTCGAAGCGGGAGCGCGAGATTTTGCGACTGCTGGCAGACGGGAAGTCGAACCAGGAGATCGCAGAAACGCTGTTCATCTCGGCGCACACGGTGCGCACCTACATCGGGCGCGCGATGCAGAAGCTCGAAGCCGACACCCGAACCCATGCGGTGGCAATCGCGATCCGCCGGTCGCTGATCGGCTGAGTGGTCGCGTCGTATGTCGGATCGTGGAAGAAGAGCATGTGCGCCCGGAGGGTGTGGGCATCGGCTTGCGCGACGCCTCGGCTACGACTAGCTGGTGAGAGGCGGGCGCCGTACGGCGCAGGTCGCGTCCCTGTCCGCGAGATTGAGCCTCCGGAGCTCGTCGTCCGGCACGAGTTCCTCGATCAGCGGAAAGAGCTGACGCTCCTCAAGCCGGATGTGTGCGTCAAGCAGTGTTCCCGCCGCAGCCAACGTCTCCCGATCGACGATGCCGGCCGCCACGGCGATGTCCAGTGTGTGAGCGAACCCCTCGAGCTGCACGTGTTGGAGACGTGCCTCGCGGAGGGGAGCAGGCTGCGAGGGGCCATGCCTGAGGAGAAGCGGGAAGAGTTCTTCTTCCTCATCGCGAAGGTGGACACGCTCTTCGTTCCTGAAGAACTCGACGAAGTCCCTGGCCGCCGCGAGCCGGGCAGAAGCATCTCCGTCCGTGGCAGCACGGCGCAGCCGCACTGCCTGTACGAGTCCATCGTGATGGTCGCGCGAGAGTGGGATCAGGGCGGGGTGGCGCTTCATTCCACGACTCTAGGGTGCAACGTCGTCCGAGCCGTCTCGGGGAGTCTCAACCAGGTAACCGCTTCCCTCTCAGCAGTACTCTGACCCGACGAGAAGCCGCCTACGACGAGCCGATTCAAGGGGAGACAGGGAGATGGAGACACTAACGCAGATGAAGTGTGTCGCGTGCCACAAAGACGCACCGACCGTGACTGATGCCGAGATCGCCGAATTTCATCGCCAAGTCCCTGCCTGGGAAATCGTGGCGCTCGATGGAATCAAACGCCTGCGACGCGTCTTTTCATTCGACGATTTTGCGCAGGCGTTGGAATTCACGGGGAAGGTAGGCGAGCTTGCTGAGGAAGAGGGGCATCACCCTGCGCTGTTAACCGAATGGGGTCGGACGACGGTCACTTGGTGGACGCACAAAATCAAGGGGCTGCACCGCAACGATTTCATCATGGCGGCGAAAACGGATGAGCTGTATCAGCCGTGAACTGATCCGTTACATAGCCGGGACCGGAGCCGACTCTGGTTGTCGCAGGAGAGCCGAAGGGCGACACGATCGAGCCAGGGCTGGAGTGCCGTGCCGAGCCCGTAGAGCGCAAACCCGTACAGGGCCAGCACAAACGGGAGGTGCACGGGTCCGGAGACCCCTTCGTAGTCGATGAGCTCGTGCACGACCCAAGCTTCCACGGTCAGCACGAAGAGCCCGGCCGATGGATTCGAGCGGAAGAAGAGCGTCGTGGCCAGCGCGCCGCTCGCAGGCGGCGAAGGCGAAGATCGCAACGAAGCGGACGGCGAACGGCCTCCTTGTCTCCAGCTTCCGGGACGTGCTCGACGCCCTTGCCACGCTCACTCGCAACCGCATCCGCCTCGCCGGCCACGACGTCAGCTTCGACCAACTCGCCGAGCAGACCTCGCTCCAACGCCGCGCGTTCGAGCTGCTCGGCGTCAACCCCAGCCGGCTGTAGCCAGAATCGCAGCCGCCAAAGCGCGGATCTCGCTCAGGTAGCCGGCTACGGCTCACCCAGCCGCGAAAACTTCGGCCTAGCCCTGCAGGAGGTGGTGCACCGCCAGCTCGTCCACGGTCACCCACCTTCCGAACCAGTCGATCCCGGAGCGTTCGAGGGCCGGCAGCACGCCCCGCGACCCTAATCCGTTGCGCCGAGTGTGACAAGCAAACGAGGGCCCAAGCGTGGTTCCACCCGACCGAAAACGGTCGTGGGCTACTTCAATCACGCTTCCGACTCATTCCGTAACTCATGAGCAGGCATGTCCGGGCTCGCGACCGTTCCGTGACTATTCGAGCCCGATCGAGCCCCCTCGGGCGTGCCTCGAAAATGACGATCCTGCTTATAGAAACCCCGGCGAGGCTCGACCCCTCTCGGAGGCCCAACCCGGCCCCGCGGCCGAGCAGGACAGGCGTGCGCCTGCAAAGCGCGACACGGCGGTTCGAGTTCGTCCGGTGTCTTGCCGAAAGGAGGCCCGAGATGACGACATTCGAGATCGTCGAGCGGCGGGCGTGGACGGCTGGCTTTCTCTTCGAGCTCCTCTCGGCGATCGTGATCGGGGGATCATTGTGGGCATCCGCGCCGTCTGGCGTTCGACGTGACGCGGTCGCCGCGGAGGTCAATCGCCCCTAGCGACGGACGAGCGCGAACGACGCCTGCACGTGTTGGCGGACCGGGCCGTTGCGGTATGGGTCGCTGGTCGAGGTACGCGAGCTCATGAACCTGATGCGCGCGAGCATCTGCGCGCGCGTTAGCGGCAACGCGCCGCCCACGTGCAGGGGGCCGAAGAGCTTTGCGACGCCATCCCAGGTCAGGCAGGAGCGGAGCGGGAGCGGCGTCGGCGGCCGCTCGGCGTCGATCTCCCAACTCATCCTCGGACCGGGTCTGAGGCCCGTCCACTCCGGCCGGAGCAGAACCCGCTCGCTGTACGTGCCGGCGCAGCCGGGGTCCCCGGCGGGGTCGTCACAAA
>JBBRYK010000022.1:0-36630 GCA_038237665.1 Gaiellales bacterium
CCCTCAACCGGGGCCAACTCGCGCACAAACACCTCCGCGGGACGCATCCACACCTCCTCAGATCGCATACGTCCCAATTCGACACCAACCCGAGAGGTCCCGCCCCATTTCAGGTCAAACGTTTTGAGAGGCCGCACTAGGTCACCTTGAACTTGCCGAACATCTGCGACTCGTGCTGCTCGCAGTAGAACTTGTACGTCCCCTTCTTGAGCGAGATCGTGATCGGCTTCGACGTCCCGACGAACGGGACCTTGGTCAGCACCTTCTCGAACTTGTTCGGCCCGTCGAGCGCGAAGTTGTGGATGGACGAGCCGTCCTTGATCACGAACGTGTAGCTCCCGGCGTGGAGCGACTTGACCGCCTTGCCGGTCGAGTCCTTCAGGCTGATCGTGAAGGCGCCGCCCGGGCCCGTGACACCGTTCAGCTTGGGCGCCGACATGGCCTGCGTCTGGGTGACCAGGGCAAGCGTCGCGGCGCCGAGCGTGATTGCCAGTAGTAGCCGTCGCTTCATCTGCTCTCCTTTCCCGAGGTAAGGGTGCATACCCGGATACGGATGGTCGCAAGCTTCGGTTTTCGCTGCTAGCCGACCTTGAAGCTTCCGTGCATGCTCGGGATCTGCTGGTGCGGCGTGCACACGTACGTGTAGGTGCCCTTGACGAAGTTGATCAGCGTCGTCTTCTTCCCCTTGAAGCCGACACCGGTGATCTCCCTGGCCCCGGACTTCAACCCGGGGCCCTTGACCACGAAGTTGTGGATGTCCGACCTGTCATCGACCGTCAGGGAATACGTTCCGGGCTTGAGGCTCTTGACCGTCTTCCCGTTCTGCGTCAGGTGGATGGTGAAGCCGGGGCCGACGTCACCGGCGAGCTTCGGAAACGACTTCGCGCCGGACTGGGCGGCGAGGGCGAGCGCGGCGAGCGCGGCGCCGGCGATCAGACTGATGCGGATCATTGAGCTCCTCGGATCGAAGATGGATTGGGAAGCCATCCTAGCCCTGCGTAGGATCGTGACCGTGGAGGTACAGAAGCTCGGTGAGGGCCTGTGGCGGTGGACGGCGAGCCACCCGGACTGGGAGCCCGGCGAGGGTCTGCCCCGGGAGGTCGGCTCGGTCTACTACGAGGCCCGCGACGCCGTCGTGCTGATCGACCCGCTCGTCCCCGACGACGAGGAGGAACGCTTCTGGACGGCACTCGACCGAGACGTCGACCGGCTCGGGCGTCCCGTGGTCGCCCTGCTGAGCGTGCCCTGGCATGAGCGGAGCGCCGCGCGGATCACTGAGCGCTACGGCGGGAGCGTGTCCGAGTCGGCACCGGACGACGTCGGCGCGATTCACATCGCGGGCGTGGGTGGAGAGCCGGAAACGATCTTCTGGCTGGCGGCCCCCGGGGCCTTGGTCTTCGGAGACATCATCATCGGCACGCCGCCGCGCATCGAGGACGCCTGGCTTCCGGAGGATCGCCGTGGCGAGCCGATTCGCAACGAGCTGCGAGCCGTCCTCGACCTACCGGTGGAGCTGTTGCTGCCGTCGCACGGAGCGCCGGTTGTCAGCGGCGCACGTGCCGCGCTGGACGAGGCCCTGGCGTGATCGGAGAGGAGCTTCGCCCCGGGCTGCGACGCTGGACGGCCTGGCACGAGGAGTGGAAGCAGGATGTCGGCTGCGTCGCCTACCAGTCCGACGACGCGCTCTGCCTGATCGACCCGCTAATCCCCTCGAGGGGCGCGGCGTTCCCGAAGCGCCCTCCGGTTCACGTGCTCGTCACGGTCTACTGGCACACACGCAGTGCCGGCGAGATCGTGCGCCGCTCCAGCGGCACGCTGTGGGCGCCGAGCGGTGCGCGGTCGGCAATCGGTCGCCGCGCGGGGGTCGAGCCGAGGACCTTCCGCCCGGGAGACGAGCTGCCGGGCGGGATCGAGGCCTTCCCGACCGCACGCGGCTCCGAGGTCGTGTTCTGGCTCCCGTCCGTACGGGCGCTTGTCCCCGGAGACGCGATCCTAGGCGCCGAAGGCGGAGGGCTGTGTCTCTGCCCTGCGTCGTGGGTCGGCGGTGAGGACAAGCTCGCGAAGCTGCGTCAGGCCCTCCGACTGCTGCTCGACCTGCCGATCGAGGTGGTCGCCGTCTCGCACGGCCAACCGGTGCTGAAGGCGGGGCGTCGCGCGCTCGAGCGCGCCCTGGCCGGCTAAGCGGCCCTTTCCTACGGAAGCGTCACGAAAGCCGCGAGGGTTCCGCGCGAACCGCGGCCCGTTCGAGAACCTCCATGAAAGCGCGCGACCACTCGGCGAGATCCGTCCAGCCCGTCGCCGAGACCATCGTCCCGTCGACGACAGGCCCCTCGACGAACTCTCCGCCGGCCGCCTCGATGTCGGTCGCCAGCGGCGGGAAGGCCGAGACGCGGCGACCTCGCACGTACCCGAACGCGGCGGGCACCTGCACGCCGTGGCACATGTGGCCGACCGGGAGGTCGTTGTCGAAGAAGTGCGAGACGATCCGCTTCACATCCGGGTCGTTCCGGATCACCTCGGGCGCGCGGCCGCCGGGGATCAGGAGCGCGACGTACGCCTCGGGATCGACCTCGGAGAACGCGAGGTCGGCGTCGAGCCCTCGACCGGGCCGCTCGATGTACGTGTCCCAGCCGGGCTCGAAGTCGTGTACCACGAGCTCGAGCCGCTTCCGCTGCGGAGCGGCCATGTCGACCCCGTAGCCGGCCTCGCGCAACCGGTAGAGCATGTAGTAGACCTCGAGCTCCTCACCGGAGTCGGCGGTCAGGATCAGCACCCGGTCCATCGAATCCTCCCTTGGTCTCGGCCGCCGCCAGTATCGCTCAGCGCAGCGAGATCACTGGCGATCAGCCCTCGACGGCTCGCTCCGCCTCCTCGTCGGGCAGCGCGGGCTCCTCCGGATCGGGCTTCCCGACAAACTTCACCGCCAGCTTGTCGATCCGGGAGCCCTCGACTTCCGCGACCTGGAAGACGAGGCCGTCGTGGGTGACCTCGTCGCCCTCCTCGGGGGCGCGACCGAGCAGGCCGAACACGAAGCCCGCCATGGTGTGGAAGTCCTCGATCGGCAGGTCGCAGTGGAACTGCTCGTTGAAGTCGTCGATCGGAAACGTGCCGTGGATGCGGATCGTGTTCTCGTCGACGCGCTCGATCGACTCGTCCGGCAGGTCGAACTCATCCTCGATCTCGCCGACGATCTCCTCCAGAACATCCTCGAGCGTGACGATGCCCTCCATCGCTCCGTACTCGTCGATCACGATCGCCATGTGCTGGTTGGTGCGCCGGAACTCGGCCAGCAGGGCGGCGAGGTCCTTGGTCTCGGGGACCATGTGGGCCGGACGCACGATCGCCTCCACCCGAACGCCCTCGATGCCCTTGTCGTACATGGCCGAGAACAGATCGCGCACGTGCAGGATCCCCACGACGTGGTCGAGCGATTCCCGGTAGACGGGGTACCGGGTGAACGGCGAGTCGATCACCGCCGCGAGGCATTCCTCGGGCGGCAGGTCGATCGACAGCGCGACGACCTCGGGCCGCGCAACCATCACGTCCGCGGCCTCTTTGTCGGCGAAGTCGAAGACCTTGTAGAGCATCTCGCGCTCGTCCTGCTCGATCTCTCCGTGCTCGGTCGACTGCGAGAGCAGGATCTTCAGCTCGGCCTCCGAGTGAACCGGGCTCTCGCCGCCGGGTGGCTGAAGGTGCAAGGCCCGCAGGATCAGCTCGCTCGAGCGTTCGAGGATCCAGATCAGGGGATTGAAGACGAGGAAGAACGCCCGCACGGGCGCGGCGACGGCCAGCGCGACCCGCTCCGACGCACCGAGCGCAGCACCCTTCGGCACGAGCTCGCCGACGACGACGTGGAGGAACGTGATGATCAGGAAGGCGAAGATCAGCGAGAGCACCGACGCGAGGATGTGATCGAAGACACGCGCGAGCACCGGCTCGCCAAGAGCACCGATGGCCAGGCTCGTGCCGGTGACGCCGAGCTGCATCGCGGCGATGAACCGCGGCGGGTCGGCCAGGAGCGCCTGGACCCGCCGCGCCCTCTTGCTCCCTTCGTGCTCGAGCGCGGAGATCCGTGTGCGCCGCGCGGTGACCAGCGCGTACTCGGCCGCGACGAAATACGCGTTCAGCAGAATCAGCGCCGCGACGGCGACCAGTTCGAGTAAGAGACTCACGTCGACGCCTGGAGGTGGGGCGGACGTCTAGGAATGTCGTCGTCGTCCAAGGTCCTTACGCCGGAGAATAGCCAACTATCCCATCCAGATCGTGGCGGGCGGCCCGGCCAGCGTGGACGAGGCGCTCCAGATGGGAAAGCGTTTCGGCGACCGCGAACCGCCGTTGCGTCGGCTCCAGACGATCTCCGAAGAGCGCATGCGAGACCTCGAAACCCGTCTGGGGACGGTCCGCGAGCGCCCCGATCGTCTGCTGGAGCCGCCGGTCATGGTGGGCCAGCAGGTCGAGAGCGCCCGGCCGGGTCGTCGATCGGGTCGCCGTGCCCGGGGAGCAGCACCCGTGGCGCGAGTTCGACGACCCGACGGAGCGAGTCCAGGTAGTCGCCGAGCGGATCGGGACGGCTGTCCGGATAGAGGCCGACCGCGGGTGAGATCCGCGCGAGCACGTGTTCGCCGGCCACCAGCACGCCGTCCCGGAGGAAGCCGAGCTGGCCGTCGGCGTGGCCGGGCAGCTCGACCACGTTCCAACCGTCGACCATGTCGCCCTCGCGGAGCAGGTTCGGGTCGCGCGCAAACCGCACGAACGGCGGTGATCACGATCCGCTCGATGCCCTGCCCACACGGCCTCGCTCAGCCCGAGCCCCGTGTCGAAGAGCGTGCCACCGGCGAGGTAGCAATGGACATGCTTCGGCCCGCTCGGCAGCGGGAGCGTGAGGCGGGAAATTCCGTCTAGCACCTGATCGAACATATGTTCTATAATGCCTCGATGAAGCTCGAGTATCGCGAGGAACCTTGCCGCGGTGCTCTGAACCGGGTGAAGGGGATGCGATTCGAGTGGTCCCTCAATCCGTACATGGGTTGTGCCCACCGCTGCACGTTCTGCTATGTGCGGGCCTTCGAGCTCAGGGCCGACCGGCCGTTCGACGAGCGCTACGGACGCTCGATCCGCGTCAAGGTGAACATCGCGGAGGTGCTTCGGCACGAGCTCTCGAGGGCGTCCTGGAAGCACGAGCACGTCGCGATCGGCGCGGCGACCGACCCGTATCAGCCCGTCGAGGGCCGCTACCGGCTGACGCGCGCCTGCCTGAAGGAGCTGGCCGCAGCCTCAAACCCGCTGAGCATCATCACCCGCGGCCCGATGATCGTCCGCGACCTCGACCTGCTGGTCGAGGCGGCCCGCCGGGCCAAGGTCTCGGTCACGTTTTCGATCCCCACGCTCGACGAGGAGGTCTGGCGGCGCACCGAGCCGTCGACGGCACATCCGCGCCAGCGTTTCCGGGCCTTGCGCAGGCTCGTGGACGCCGGAGTTCAAGCGTCCGTGGGCATGGCGCCCGTGCTCCCCGGGATCTCCGATCGTCCGGAGCAACTGGCCGAGGTCGTCCGCGCGGCGCGAGAGGCCGGCGCGTGCGGGATCTGGACGAACCTCCTCTTCCTCCGCCCCGGCACGCGGGAGCACTTTCTCGAATGCCTCGGGCTCGACTGGCCTGAAGAGCTCGAGCGCTACGAGCGCCTGTACGCCAAGCGTGCGTACCTCCCCGCTGCGGAGTCGAAGCCGGTGCGGACCGAGGTCAGCCGACTGGCGAAGGAATTCGGCGTTCGCGACCGGCGCCGCCTCCGGCTGACGCCTCCGCCCGAACCCGAGCAGCTCGAATTGGCGATGTAGCGCCCCTGCGGGCAATACAATCCTGCCCCCATGCCGGACGAGATCACCTGCCTGATCGTGGACGACCACGAGGTCGTTCGGGAAGGTCTCCGGCTCTCACTTTCCCGCTCGCCTCACATCCGGGTCGTCGGGGAGGCGTCGGACGGCGCCTCGGCCATCGCACTCGCCGAGCGCCGGCGACCCGACGTCGTGATCATGGACGTCCGGATGCCCGGCATGGACGGGCTGGAGGCAACCAAGGAGATCACGCAGAAGGTTCCGGGCACCTCCGTTCTGATCTTCACCGCGTATAGCGAACGGAGCCTGCTGGGACGCGGCCTCGAGTCAGGCGCGAAGGGCTACATCCTCAAGGAGGCACCGCATACGACCCTGGTCCGCGCGATCGAGAAGGTTGCAGCGGGCGACGGCTTCGTCGACCCGGCGCTGATGCCCGACGTCCTGGCGGCGAATCAGCGCGACGGGATGCTCACGGGCAGAGAGCGTGAGATCCTCCAGCTGCTCGCAGACGGCATGTCGAACTCAGACGTCGCCGCCAAGCTCTTCATCAGCCAGGAGACGGTCAAGAGCCACGTGCGCCACATCCTCACCAAGCTCGAGGCCGACACCCGGACGCACGCGGTCGCGATCGCCCTGCGCGAAGCGATCATCGACTAGATGCAGATCGAGTGAGCCGCGAGCGCCGCAGCTTCGAGCGCCGGGCTTCGGAGCGCGAGCGGATGCTTCAGGCCGACCGGCTGATCACGGCCGAGCAGGAAGAGCGGCGCCGGCTCGCCCTCGAGCTCCACGACGGCCCGGTACAGAGCCTCGCCGGAATCGCGCTCATGCTCGACGCGGTCGTCCACGCGGTCGAGGACGAGCGCCTCGACGAGGCGAAGACGATCCTCTCGACGGCTCTCGAACGCCACCGCGAGACGATCCGCTCGCTCCGCAACCTCTCCTTCAACCTCGAGCCGGTCGTACTCCGAGACCAGGGGCTGGTCCCCGCCATGCAGGCACTCGCCGATCAGCTCGGCTCGACCCATCGCGTCGAGTTCGAGCTGCGGCTGGCCGGGGCGGACGATCTCGCCGAGCAGGCGCAGGTCGCGCTGTACCAGATCCTTCGCGAGGCCCTGAACCAGGCCGTCGGCCGTGGGCCCTCGCGCATCACGGTGTCGGTCGAGCGCGACCCCGACGGCGGCGTTGAGACGGTGGTCGAGGACGACGGAGCCGGAGAGCGTCGGCGCGGCAGCGTGCAGGTCCTCGAGGAACGCGCCCGCATCCTCGACGGCGAGGTGGCGGCGAGCACGCGCGAAGCCGGGGGGAACACGGTCCGCGTGCGGCTGCCCGCGCAGGCCGTCAGGCGCTAGCATCCGGCGCCGTGGCCTATCTGCTCTTCGTCTCGAAACCGACGGGGTACGAGCTCCGCGAGCGGGAGGGCGAGCTGCCCTCACCCGGCTCGGAGATCGAGGAGGAGGACGGCCGGATGCAGGTGCTCAAGGTCGCGCCTTCGCCCATCCCGGGTGACTCACGGCGTTGCGTCTACCTGGCGCCTGTCTAAACTCCACGGCAAGGCAACGACGGAGCTGACACTCCCGAGCCGCGGGAAGAACGGCGCACACGCTCACTAGAACCCGCCGGCCGGCCCCCGACACCGGGCCCAAACGAGGTCGTCATGGACGACGAAGAGCGGTGGCACCGCGAGGACGCCTCCTCGCCCGCTTCGGCAAGGCGGAAACGATGGAGGAGGAGGCGAACACCATGGAACGAGTGCTTGCCGCGGAGCTAGGCGCGCACATCGGCCGGCGGGTACGGCTTGCCGGCTGGCTCCACCATCAGCGGCGGCTGAGCAGGGTCTCCTTCCTGCTCCTCCGCGACCGCTCGGGGCTGGCGCAGGTCGTCCTCGACGGCCCGGTCGAGTTGCTCCCGGAGACCGTCCTCGAGCTCGAGGCCGACGTCGTCGAGAGCGCGCAGGCGCCCGGCGGCGTCGAGCTCCATCACCCTGAGCTCCGCGTGCTCGCGGAGCCGGTCGGGCCTCCGCCCGTCGAGCTGCGACGCCCGCGGCTGAAGGAGCAGCTGCCGACGATCCTCGACCATGCGGCGGTCGCGCTCCGACACCCCAGCGAGCGGGCAAAGTTCAGGATCGCGGCCGCCTCGGTCGCGGGCTATCGGGCGGCGCTCGACGCGCTCGGCTTCACCGAGTTCCACTCGCCCAAGATCGTCGCCTCGGCCACGGAGAGCGGAGCGAACGTTTTCGCGCTCGACTACTTCGGCCGCCCCGCGTACCTCGCGCAGAGCCCGCAGTTCTACAAGCAGACGCTGGTCGGGGTCTTCGAGCGCATATACGAGGTGGGCCCGGTCTTCCGCGCCGAGCCGCACGACACCGCTCGCCACCTCGCCGAGTACGTCTCGCTCGACGCCGAGCTCGGCTTCGTCGAGGGCCTCGACGACGTGACCGCAGTCGCCCGCGAGGCCGTGGCCGGAATGGTCGAAGGAATCCGGACGCGGGCGGGTGACGCCGTCGAGCTGCTCGGCGTCGAGCTACCCGACGTGCCCGAGACGATTCCGAGCATCCACTTCGCCGAAACGGGTGTGGACGATGTCGACCTCGCGCCTGCGGACGAGCGACGGCTCGGGGACTGGGCGCGGCAGGAGCACGGTTCGGAGTTCCTCTTCGTGCTCGGCTTCCCGCTCGCCAAGCGGCCGTTCTATACACACCCCGAGCCCGGACGTCCCGGCCATTCGTGGAGCTTCGACCTGCTCTTTCGAGGTCAGGAGCTGATCACGGGCGGACGGCGCCTCCATCGCTACGAGGACTACGCGGAGGCGCTGCGGGCCCGTGGCGAGGCGATCGAGCCCTATGTCGGCTACCTGGAGGCGTTCCGGCACGGGATGCCGCCGCACGGCGGCTTCGCGATCGGCCTCGAGCGCTGGACGGCCCGGGTCGTCGGCGCCGCGAACATCCGCGAGACGACCCTCTTCCCGCGCGACCGGACGCGGCTGTCGCCCTAGGACCGGAGCCGGTCGACCACGAGCCTGAGCAGCCTTCGCTCCAGCGCAGGCTCGAAGGGCACGTCGAGGGAGGTGAAGAGCACGACCGACGACGACCGGCCGAGCTGCAGAAAGACGTTTTCGGCGTACCCAGGATGCTTCTTCCCGGACACGTCGATCTCGAGCGTCGAGGTGTAGGCGAAGTTGCGCGCGCCGAGCTGCAGCGAGAGCCGTCTCGCGTGAACGATCTTCCCGGAGGACGTCTTCTTGCCGACCACCTTCAGCACGCACCGGTCGAAGAGTTTGGCGAAGTCCTGGTTGAACGCGGTCGTGGCGTCGGCCTCCGTCCCGAAGACGATCGTGAGATTGGAGAGCTGTCGCTCGCCGGGCACCCAGAACGATCCTCCCTCGATTCCCTTCACCGTCAAGGCCGAGAGGTCCGGCTTGAAGCCGTCGCATCTGAAACCGACCAGATCGCGGCTGTTGCCGCTCCCGCCCGCGCGCTTCTTCCAGCCCTGCGGAAGGTCTTCGAGGCGGAGCAGCGAGGCTCGAGCCTGGGTCGTGCCCGCATCGCTCCGCTCCAGCCGAGGGGCGCCCTCGACGGCAGAGCTTCCGCAACCCGCGCCGGCAACAGCGAGGATCACTGCGACAAGCGCTGCTGAGAATCCGCGCACCACGTGAGGGACGCTAGCTGCCGAGTGCGGTCTCGGCGGCGATGCTCCCGAAGACGAGTGCAGCCGCCAGGCCGCTCGCGTACCCGCCCGCAGCAACTCCGCCGGCGTCTGCTCCACAGGCCAGGAGGCCGGCGAGCGGTTTTCCGGTCGCGGCGAGCACCCGGGCGGCGGGGTCGCTGCTGAGCCCGCCGATCGTGTGCGTGATCCCGGGCTTGACGCGAACGGCAGCCACTGCTCCGGGCGGGGCGGGAAAGGGCAGTTGCGAGGGCTCCAGCCGTGTCGGGGCGCGCTCCACGAAGTCCCGGACGGCTCGCCCGCGAACGCGTTGCTCGAGCGCCTCCGCGTCCACGACGTAGTAGGCCCGCGCGTTCGGCTGTCGCGCCGTCGCCTGAACGAGATCGTTCTCGGACCACGAGACCTCGCCGGGGAAGAATTCCTCGCCACGCTCGTTGTACACGCGCGCGTGCCGCCCGTAGAGCTGGGCGAGGGCCACGAACTCCCCCTCCGCGAAGTCCGCGTCGGGCATGTTCCGGCCGTAGAACTCATCCATCCCCGCCGAGAGCCCGGCCCCTCGCTGGAGGCCCAGGCGCAGGCCGTCGCCGGCGCTCCAGGGATTCGCCCGGAGCCGCAGAGGCGCGGCCGGCCCGATGTGGCGGTCGACCAGCTGTCGGTCACCCTGAAAGCCGCCCGTCGCGAGCACCAGCGTGCCCTCGTCGCCTCCGGGTCCCTGCCCGAAGCGAACGTCACCGCCGGCCGCCTCCAGCAGGGCGTCGGTGAGCCCGCGCGGCTCGAACCTGACTCCCGACGTCCTTGGGTTTCCGGTCTCGCGCTCGACGATCGGCGCTCCCAGTTGCTCGAGCCAGGCAAGACCCTCGTCAAGACGATCGAAGACCGTGCGCTGGAGCTCGGGGTCGCCCCGCCCGCACTCCGCGCGGAAGTCCTCGAACGTCCGGTGGCGCCAGATCACGCAGCTCGAGAGCAGCATCGAGCCGCCGGCTCTTGAGCCCTTCTCGAGCAGAACCGGTCGCGCTCCGAGCTCACGCGCGCGTGCCGCGGCGCAGAGCCCCGCCATGCCGGCCCCGGCAATGATCAGACGGCTCAGGTCAGGCTGAAGGTCGGCTTGTGTTCCACGTACTCGATCTTGACCCGCTCGGGGCCCCAGAGGAAGACCGCATACGTGTTCGGCGCGTCGACGACGTCGGCGACCTCGATTCCCAGGTCGCCCGCGTCGGCGATGTGCTCGTCGGCCGAGTCGACGAGCACGGCCAGGTGGTTGAGGAGCGACCGATCAGGGTCGCCCGGCCTGCCCTCGTGGAATTCGACGTACGCGCCCCCCACCTCGACGCGTGGCGCGCCCGACGGACCGGGCTCCGCCGGGGCGAAGCCGAACTGCTCGTACCGATCGGCCGTCTGCGCCGGAGTCGACGAGTGCAGCGCAACGTGGTCGAGGTCGTACTCGACGTCGGTGGGCCCTTCGACCAGGCCGAGGCGAAGCCCTTCCCCGACGTGGAAGTAGACCTCGCCCTCGCGCGGGGCCTGGACAGTGAACCCGTCGGGAAGCGCGTCGAGCGCCTCGTGGAGGTTGGACACGCGCAGCGCGATGTGCTCGAGAGGGGCGGGCTCGCGTGCGCCCTCCGCGACGAACAGGGTCAGCTTGCCGTGACGGGCGTCCGAGCCGATCAGCGTGAATCGCTCCGTCTCGTCGATCATGTGCATGCCGACATGCTCGGACAGGAAGGCCACGATCGGATCGCGATTGGCGACCCAGAGGGCGACGTGGTCGAGAGTCTTCGGGCGCATCTACCTGAGGTTAACGACCGGGATGCGCCCTGGGATTCCCGTTCCATGCGTCGACCGCGCGCTGGAGCTGGGCCTTCGTCATCTTCGAGCGGCCCTCGATGTTCATGCTCTTCGCCTCGTTGTAGAGCTGCTCCTTGGTGCGGCCCTTCGGCCGGCTCGTGCCCGAGCGGAGGCCGCCGCGTCGACCCGACGAGATGTCCTGACGGGACAGGCGCGACGACTCCCGCGCCTCCCCCGACCGGGCGCGTTCCTTGTTAACCGTGCGCGCTGCAACCTCCTTCGCCTTCTTGGTCGAGGCGCCGCGCTCCTTGACGGATTCCTTGATGTGCTCGTACTGGCGCTCGCGCTTCGCACTCCAAGCTTGCTGGGGCAATGGGACCCTCCATTCGCGTTTTTCCCGCCATGCCCATGCCCGGATCGCTAGGTTTGAATCGTGCCCAGAATCCTTCTGCTCGCGGCCCGGCAGCCGGAGCTCGCCGAGCTGCTCGAGGACGCCGGTTACGAGGTCGAGCTCCGCACGCGGCCGCTCGACGGCGAGCCGTTCGAAGCGGACGTCGCGATCGTCTTCCGGGGCAGGCTGATCGGGAGAGCGCAGGCGGCGACGCTCGTCAAGTCGGGGATTCCCGTCGTGGAGGTGCTGACCGGCCCGGCGACGACCCCGTCGAAGGCGGACTGGATCCGCCTCTCCGGGCGCATCGCCAAGCCCGATCTCGTCCAGATCGTCCACGCGCTGGCCGATCGCGCAGCGAGTTAGCTACGCCGACGCGCTGAGGATCGGCCGCGTCGTCGGAGCGGAGACGCCGCCGCTTCGCTCGACCGTGACCGCGACACCGGCGCCCGCCGGCACTCGTAACCGGAGCGCAACCAGGGTCGGACGGCCGTTCTCGCCGCCGAAGAGGCCCGCCGGCTTCGGCGTCTTCCCGCGCACAACCCACGCCTCGTACGTCTTGCCGGACGGAGCTCGGTTCAGCCGGTTGACCGCGAGCGCCGCAGTTCCGTCAGGGCGTACGGCCAGCACGCCCTCCCGGCCGGACAGCGGGACGCGGCGGGCGGACGGGTCAGCCAGGACGGCAAGGGCGGCCTCGTCGGCCGCGCGGGCGCTGCGCTGGTTCGAGAGATCGCTCCTTAGCGTCGCCGCCCAGATGCCCAGCCCGATCGCTGCACACGCTGCCACGGCCGCGATCGCGGAGACCAGGGGGACGATCCGCCGGGGAAACGCAACGACCTCTCCCCCGCGCCGCGCTCGGGCGACGATGTGGGCACGCAGCTCGGCCGGCGGGTCGACGGGCTCGACCGCCAGGGCCAGCGCGGCGGCTGCCTCGCGGAGCGGCGGGAGGTCCTCCCGGCAGGCTGCGCAATCGACCAGATGGTGCTCGAAGTCGCGCCGCTCAGACTCGTCGAGTGCGTCGAGCGCGTAGGCCGCGATCAGCTCGTGTGTCGTTTCCATGGCCGTCATCTTTCCCTGATTCGAAGGTTCGCACTCGGGGGCGCGACGGTTCGATTCCGCCTACTCGAGCGGAGGGTTCTGGACGTTGTGCTCGGTCGCGTACGCCTCGGTCAGCTGGTTGACGACGTCGAACCCGTCACGGTAGGCGTAGTTGATCTTGATGAACGGCTCCCACTTCTCGGGCAACGCGTCCTCCGGGAAGATCGCCTCGACCGGACACTCGGGCTCGCATGCCCCACAGTCGATGCACTCGTCGGGATCGATGACGAGGATCCTGTCGGCCTCGTGGATGCAGTCGACCGGGCAGACATCGACGCACGAGCGGTCTTTGATGTCGATGCAGGGCTCGGCGATGATGTACGTCACGGCTCGTTACTGTAGCGGGGAGGTCAGTTCGTCCACGAGCTGAGCAGCCCGCTCGCCGAGCGCGGCCTTGACGATCACCTGGTCGAATCCGGCAGTGTGCGCCCGACGCAGCCCGGCCGTATCGGAGTGGTTGGCGTAGCCCAGGATCGGGCAGTCCGGATAGGCCTCGGCCACCTCTTCCGGCTCGACGCGGGCGATGTCGCAGATGACCAGGTCGGGCGGATCGATGCTGTCGACGGTGACGAGATGATGGCCCGGGAGGAGCGCCTCCAGCTTGCCCCGGAAGAAGAGATCGACCCCGACGAGCAGGATCGTCGCCACGCCTCGCAGACTAGCTCGTTCTCGGCGGCCTGAACACCCCCAAAGGAGGTCTGTTAGCTTCGGCGCCCGATGGCGGCCGACCCCTTGGAGAGCGGACTCGAGCTGATCCGAGGCGGGGAGTATTTCGGTGCGCACGAGGAGCTGGAGGCAGCCTGGCGCGCGGCCGAGGCCGAGGAGCGCGATTTTCTGCAGGGCCTCGTCCACGTCGCGGTCGCCTGGTATCAGGCGGGCCGCGGCAACGGGGTCGGCTGCGGGCGCCAGCTCGAGAAGGCCCGGCGGCGGCTCACGCCGTACGCGCCACAGCATCGAGGGGTGGACCTGGCGGCGGTTCTCGAGCAGCTGTCCGAGGCTGCGGGCAAGGTCGACCGAGGGTCGCTCGAGCTCGCTCCCGTTCGTCTTTAGCGCGTGACGACTCGGGCGAAGGCGACAAGCCGCATCAGCCTGGCCCGCGAGAGCGGAGCGCGGTTCAGCGTCAGGTCGGCGGCATATCCGGATCCACAGATCGATGCCGTCTGGGCGCCCTTTCCATTCCCGGCGGTCGTCACGTAGTAGACGTTGCGCCCGTTGATCGACGCGTGCGACCAGCCGCCGTAGTAGATCTGCTTGCACGGCTTGGTCGACCGGTAGCCGACCCAGGTTGCCCAGGTCCCGTTGGCCTGGAGCTGGCCGGCGAACGTCTTTCCGCGAGGGGCGAACTCGATCCGGAACACGTCGCGCGCATATCTCCCTCCCACATTCACCGCAACCCAGCGCTTGAACTGATAGACGGCCGGCAGCGACGACGGGAAATAGAACCGCTTGCTCGTCGGGAACCTGGCGACGATGGCGCGTTCGGCCGACGCGGGAGCGGGGCCGGCCGCCGCCGTGGCCGCGACTCCGGCGCCGGGCGCGGCGGCGATGACGAGCGCAGCCAGCAGGCGGCGCATCAGATGTTCCCCAGTCCGATCGACTCGAGCGCACGGTTCAGGACCACGCGAAGCCACCAGTCGCGGTCGAAGAAGAGCAGCAGCCCGAGGGCGAGTAGCGTCGTCCCACTTGTGACGCGGATGACCGTGTAGTGGTCGCGGAGCCAGCGAAAGGCACCCATGGCGTGGGCGAACGCGATGCCGGCGAGGAGAAACGCAAGCCCGAGCCCGGCGGAGTAGGCGGCGAGCAGAATCGACCCGCGCAGGACGGTGCTCGTGTCGGCCGCGAGTACGAGCACAGCGGCCAGAACGGTACCGATACACGGCGCAGCGCAGACGGCGAAGGCACCGCCGAGCAGGATGCTGGAGCCGCGGCCGCGGGCCCGGGCGAGCAGGCCGGGAGCCACGGCCCGCTCCGGCCACGGGAAGAACCCCATGAATGCCAGGCCGAGGACGACCAGCACGAAACCGGCAATCTCGGTCTGCGACCGCTTGCTGACCGACCCCGCGATCGCCGCCGCGCCGGCTCCGAGCACGACGAAAACGATGGTGAAGCCGAGAATGAAAGGGAGCGTCGCGAGGGTTACGCGCCTCGCCGTTCCGCGCTCGCCGAGCCGATTGGCCTCCACCGCCGAGATGGTCGAGAGGTAGCCGGGGACGAGCGGGAGCACGCAGGGCGTGATCACGGAGAGCAGCCCGGCCAGGAACGCCAGGGGGATGCGCTCGAGCACTACTCGAAACGGGCCAGTGCCTCGTCCACCTGCCGCTCCGCCTCAGCGCCGAGCCCCGGCCCGATCGGGACCGGGGCCGGATCGCGCGCGTGGGTCCACCGCCACACGAGCGCACCGAGGACGGCGGCAGCTCCGAGGATGCCGGCGATCGGCAGGAGCCAGGCCAGAAGACCGAATCCGTGCTTGGGAGGCGACGCAAGGACGCCCTCGCCGAACTGCGCGACCAGCTTCGCCTTGATCTCGCTCTTCGTGTCACCGGCCGCGATCCGAGCCGAGATGAACTGCTTGATCCGACGTGCGATCGGCGAGTCCGACTGGTCGAGGGTCGTGTGGCAGGTGGGGCAGATGATCTCTCCCTCGAGCTCGGCGAGCGTCGGGTGGCGCTCCGAGGCAAGCGCCGGTGCAGCGAGCAGAAACGCGAACGCGACGAGGATGGCAAGCGCCTTCACGACGCGAGAGCCTTCCTGATCCCCGCGTTCAGTTGAGCGGTGTCGCTCTTCGCGATCGCACCCGGGATATGGGCCACGAGCCTCCCTCCCCGGTCGACGAAGAACGTCTCCGGGTAGCCGGTCGCACCGTAGCGCGTCTTCACGGAATCGTTGCCTATATGGACAACGGGATACGTGATTCCGAAATGTCGCATGAAGCGGCGTGCGTCGGTGCTGAAGTCTTCGGAGTCGACGCCGACGACCACGACGCCGCGCCCGCGCCACCGCTGCCACGCAGCCTCGAAGAGCGGCGCTTCCTCCTTGCACGGCACACACCACGAGGCCCAGAAGTTCAGCACGACGGCCTTGCCGTGCAGCGACGAGAGCGCCAGCCGGCCCTCGCGGTCGAGGCGGGGGAGGTCGAAGCCGGGCGCAGCGGGATGCTCACCGTGGCGAAGCGCGGCCGCGGCACCACCGCCCTGGTGAGCGAGCTTCCAGATCAGGAGCGCGAGCAGCGCGGCTACGGCGGCCACGGCAATGGCCTGCCCACCGAGCTTGAGCCGTCGTGTCATTCCGGGATGATGTAGACCGGCACCCCGATGGCGACCTGATTGAAGAGCCATTCGGCGTCCGGGATGTACATGCGGATGCAGCCGTGCGAGACGGAGTACCCGATCGAGCCGGGGTCGGGAGTCCCGTGGATGCCCACTCCGGGTGCCGTCAGGCCCATCCAGCGCGTGCCGAGAGGGTTCCCCGGGCCGGGCGGGATCGGCTTCGCGCCCTGGGCCCACGGCGAGTCCGGCGGGATCCACCAAGGATCGCGCCACATCTCTGCGATCGAGTAGAGGCCGAGCGGCGTCGGGTATGCGCTCTGGCCGGTGGCGACGGTGAAGCGTCGCACCAGCCGCATCCCGTCGTACAGGTAGAGATTGTTCGAGCCGCGGCGGATCACGATCACGTGCCCGAAATTGGCGCGCGAGACCTTCTGCGCGATCCTCAGCACCGGCAACGCGACCGGAAGGCGCTGGTTGTGCGTCAGGGCGAAGACGATCCGGCGGACCGCCTGCTCGCGGACGATGTCCCGTCCGAGGTCGCCCTCGGTCAGGAACGGCTCCAGATTGCGGAGCGTTAGCCTCGAGTCGATCGGATCGCGGTGGAAGCGGTCCGCGAGCCCGCCGACGTAGGCGCGGACGGCAGCCGCGCGAACGACCACGAACACCTTGACGTGCTCGCCCGGGGCGGCCTTGAGCGCCCGCGTGACCGCGTCGTGCACATAGGGGCGGAACCCCAGCTGCCTGGGCGCGACCAGCCTGTGCAGGTTGCCGGCACGGATCGGGAGCGCACGCCCGAGCGCCCGGCGCACTCGCGCCTCCGCCGCCGCGCGCTTCAGCCCGCCGACCTGGATCCCGGCGACGGTGACACCGCGGGCAACGACGGGCGGACGCGGCTTGGGCCTCGGCTTCGGCTTCGGCTTCGGCTTCGGCTTCGGCTTCGGCTTCGGCGCCGGGGTCGTCGTGGTCGTGGTCGTGCCGGTCGTCGTTGTCGCCGTGGTCGTCGTCGCTGTCGTCGTCGGTGCGGTCGTGGTCGCCGTCGTGTCGGTGGACGTCGTTCCCGTCGTCAGCGACAGGAGCGGCAGCGGACCTGCGAGAACAGCCGCCGAGAACGCGCCGGCGAGGGCGACGCAGACAAAGACGACTGCGAGGCCGGCGCGTCTCACGATTCCAGTGTAGCCCTGACGATGCGGGGTGCCCGCTCGACGACGGCGCGCGAGATCAGTCGGTAATGCAGCACCGCAACCGAAGCACCGGCGCCGGCGAGCAACGAGTCGAGCCGGCGTGGCAGGGACCGCCGCAGGCCGGCGAGGGCGCCGATCACGAGCGGAGTCAGGACGCCGCCGGTCGACCCCGAGCTCGATCGCGCGCTCCAGCGAGCGCAAGGTGTTCTCGGGCGCAAGCGCGGCCGCGCCCTTGTGGCCGACCACGAGTGGCGGCCCGCTCCCCCGCAGAAGGTCCGCCTATGTTCGCCTGCGGATGACGACGACGGCGCAGTCGTCGGCCAGCTCGCCCCCGCCGAATCGCCGGCAGTCCTCGACAAGCGCCTCCGCCAGCGCCTGGGGCTCGAGGCCCGGGTTACCGGCCAGGAACGCGTCGACGCGCTCGATCCCGTAGAAGTCGCGGCCGCGCCGTGCCTCGATGAGCCCGTCCGTGTACAGGACGACGGCGGTCCCCGGGGGCAGAGGGCGGCGCACCTCGTCATACGGCTGTCCCGACTCGACGCCGAGAGCGAGGCCGCGCAGGGGCAGCTCGGTGACGGTGCCGCCGGGATCGACGATCCGAGGGGGTGGGTGGCCGGCCGCGGCCCCTGCGACCTCTCCCCGGACCGGGTCGAAGACGATGTAGAGGAGCGTGATGAACTTGCCGAGGGTGATCTCCTCGGCGACGACGTCGTTGGCGTGGGTGAGGAAATCGGCCGGCTCGGGGTGTTCCCGAGCGAGCGAGCGGAACACGAACTTCGCCATCGCCATGTCCGCTGCGGCCAGCACGCCATGCCCGGTGACGTCACCGAGCACGAGCGCCAGCCGGCCGCCGTCGAGCGCCAGGAAGTCGTAGAGGTCGCCCCCGACGTCCATGCGGGCAGAGGACTCGTACACCACGCCGAAGTCGAGGCCCGGTACGTCGGGATGGTCGGCCGGCAGGAGCGCGCGCTGCATCGAGTCCGCGAAGTCCTTCTGCTGCTGGTAGAGCCGGGCGTTTTCGATCGCGAGCGCGGCCTGGCCACCGAGCGACAGTGCCGCCTCGGCCGTTTCGTCGGTGATCGGACGGGCGGGGTCGAGCGAGATCAGGCTCAAGGTGGCGAGCACCTCCTCCGGCGTCGCCAGCGGGATGACGACGGCGGTCGAGCCCTTCTCGAGGAACGGTACGAGGAGCTCGAACGAGCCGCCGAGCGCACGAGCACGAGCCCGATCCAGGTGCAAGGGCTGGCGGCCGCGGAAGAACTTCTGCAGCGCCGGACGGGAGATCACCTGTGTGCGAGAAAGTATGGAGCGGAGAGCCTGTTCGAGCCGCGGATCGGCGACGTGAACTGCCTGCGCGACCAGCGCCTCCCCCCGCGCGTCGGGAACGCGGAGCACAGCCGCACCGACGCCGAGCGACTCGACGGCGGCACGCGTCACCGCTTCGAGGGTCGCGTCCAGGGAAAGGCTCTGCGCAAACGAGCGCGAAACCTCGTAGAGCCCGTCCAGGCGCCGACGTTCCGCGCTCTCGGCCGCGAGCGACCGTTCCAGCCGTCGGCCGAGATCCTTCGCCTGCTCGTGCAGGCGGGCGTTCTGGACCGCGACTGCCAGATGCACGGCGAGCGCGCTGAGCAGATCGAGCTCGTGCTCTTCCGGCGTCCTCCCGGCGTTCGGGTACAGCGCGAGGAGACCGATCACCTCCTCGTTCGCGACGAGCGGCACGGCGACCGCCGCCTCGACCCCGGTCTCCTCGAGCTCCTGGCGGACCTGAGCCAGCCGGTCGTCGCCTCGGGTGTGATCGACGACGAGTGCCCCGCTGCCGCGTGTCGGCCCAAGCGCAAGCTCGAGCAGGCGGTCGGCGACGGCCACGTGAGGGCCGGCGGGGCCCCTACTTCGAGCCGTGACCAGCCCTTCGCCCTCACGGAGGTAGACGGCGAGCCGGGTGACGGAGAGGAGCGAGCCGATGCCTTCCAGCGCGGTCTCGAGCGTGTGCGCGAGCGAGAGCTCGGCCGTTGCCTGGCGCAAGACAGCGAGGAGCGCGCGGCTTCGATCGAGCTCGATGGAAAGGGCGCGCGCCCGTTCCGCGGCGCGAAGCGCACCGGCCGCACGCGCTCCGAACGCCGCCAGATGGCCGAGTTGATCCTCCGGGGGGACGTTCGAACGCGCGAAGAGCAGCTGGAGAGCCGCGGCTGCAGGTCGCCCCAGCGGCACGACGGCCGAGAGCGCGTAGCCCGGCGGAAGGCGTCCATCCTCGCGCTCCAGCGCTGGTACGTCGGCCGCGGTGAGGGCGGCCTCGACGAGAGCTCTCGCTTCGTCCTCGCCGCCTTTCGCGCCGACGGAGGCGAGCAGAGCCGTGGGAGCACCGTCCTCCACCCGCCAGATCAGCCCCCTGTCGGCTCCCCAGCTGGTCACGGCCAGCCTGGCGACACGTTGGGGGTCCGTGTCGTCCGGCGATCCGACCGCGAGGGCTTCGCCGGCGAGCGCGAGCAAGCCGGAGTCGGCCGCGCCGCGCTCGGCCGTTCCGTTCCGCGCCGCTCGGAGGCACAGGGCGACGTGGGAGGCGGCCAGGCGCGCCAGCACCGCGTTACGGTCGTCGAAGCGGCCTCCGACCCGCAGCAGCTCCAGGCTCGCGACCGGGCCGTTGCCGGCCGAGATAGGCAGCTGCAGGACACCGTCCGACCGGTATCGCCCGGCGATCCGGCGGATTGTGGCGGGCAGCTGCTCGAGATCTGCAACCTCCTCCGCCCCCAGCTCGCCCGCCGGGAAGCGCGTCCCCTCGACTTCCGCCGCGCGCGCGCGGGAAGACGCCGCGACGGCGACGGCCGCGAATTGCCCGTCGACCGGGTCGAGCAGGCGCACGACGGCCAGCTCGGCGCCCGTGGCCAGCGCCGCCGCCTCGGCGATCGACTGAAGCGCCTCGCGCAGATCGGCCCCGCAGGCGACGAGGTCCGCAGCCTGCGCAAGCTGCGTCAGCGCACCCTCGAGGCGCCCGGTCCCGGTGAACGCCATCGTGCTAAGTATCGCTTGTGCCCGAATTTGCAGGCATTCCGGTTCTACAATTCGTCCATGGCCCAGCCCGCGCGCCGCGCCGCTCCGAATGATGTGCCGCCGCTCGACCCGGCGCCGGCCGTGGACCGCGCCTATCACGTGCATCGCGCACGCCGGCGAGCCCGCATCGAGCACCGGCGCAACGTTCGGATGGCGCGGATTCGCTTCTGGGTGTTTCTACTGGTGCTGATCGCGGGGACGATCGCCCTCGCCGTCGTCGTCTGGCACGAGATCCAGCACCTCTTCGGTCTTTAGCACGAGGGGGGTAACCATGTGTCCCCCGTGAGCCCCTTCTTTTTCGGGTCTCAGGGGAGGTCTCGCGCTAGACCTCCCGCCGGAACAAGTCCGGTTCCGGCCGCCACGTACCTGCACAGAAGCAGCGGGAAAGACCAAACTGGGCGCGACTGGAATCCGTACCGGCGAATTTCCGCGAAGCCGCCGGAAGGTGAGCTCAGAGATCCGAGAGCGTCGCCGTTCGCGTGAACGGGCTCCAGGGCTTCTGCTCCCAGGAGCTCGAAGCGCACATCGGGCAGGCTGGAAGCTGGGTGTGCACGGTCACGCCGTAGCCGCAATCGGAGCAGTGGAACTCGCCCTTCGCTCGATCACCGGCCGCCCAGAACTGCACGTAATCGTCGGTCGCAACGTCGGTTGACACAACGGGCTCGATCATCATTTAGACCCCCCTATTCGCGCGGCACGTCGGTTCTTGAATGCCCATACTTGGCGCATGCAAACCCCCGAGCCCGCGCCGCCTCCGCGACGTGGCCGCCTCGCTCCGACGCCCCGAAGACCCCCCGGTCTCCCCCGGTCGGCGGCCGGTGTCTGGGCCGCGGGCGACCGCATCATCTGGGTTTCCGGGCTCGTGCTTGCGCTCTCCTCGTTCATGGACTGGTACGCGGGCAGCTCCCTTGAAGGGCCGACGCTCGCCATCATCGGGTGGCACACGGGCGTCCTGGGCAAGCTCGTGTTCTTCATCGGGCTCGCGGTGCTCGCACTGGCCGCGCTGCGGCGCGCCGGCATCGAGCTCCCGACCAGCGTCCCCGAGAGCCTGGTCGTGATCGCGCTCGGCTCACTGGCGACGATCTTCGTGCTGATCCGGATCTGGTCGATTCCGGACACGTTCGCCTTCGCCGGCCGGGGGATCGGAATCTGGATCAGTCTGCTCTCGGCGCTCGGCCTGATCGCCGGCGGACTGCTGCGGGCAGGCGAGGAATTGTGATTCGGAGGGCCGCCGCAACCGCGACGCCCAGTACCGCACCACCCAGCACGTCAAGCGGGTAGTGCACCCCGACGTAGACGCGCGAATAGGCAACGGCAGCGGCCAGCAGAAGGAGCGAAGGAGCCAGGCGAGGCCTGAATGACGCGAGCATCGCGGCACAGGCGAAGCTCGTCGCGGAGTGGCCGGAAGGGAAGGAGTGAGACGCCGGCACGTGCACGAGCGGAGCCGGCTCCGGGTACCGCAGCGGGGGCCGCTGACGCGGGATGGCGGCGCGCAGCGCGGTCGAGGTGACATCGGCGACGGCGTCGGCCAGGACGACGTAGAGGAACACCGAGGGACGGCGCCAGACGTAGGCGAGGACAAGCGCCAGCAGCAGCCACAGAAGGCCCTGGGTCGCGGCGTAGGTGAGCCCGCGAAAGACCGGGTCGAGCCAGTCGGTTCGGTGCTGAACGACCCAGCGCTCGAGCCGGCGGTCGAGCTGGATCACCTCGTTCAGTCCTAGCTGCTAGACGGAACCATCTGCCGAGCCCGCTCGAGCAGCTCCTGAAGGTCGAAGCCCTTGGCCAGAAAGCCGGACGCGCCCCGCTCCGTGGCCTCTGCCATCGACGTCTCGTCGACCTGGCCGCTGAACATGAGCACCGGGATCGAGCCGGCGCCGTGGCGCTCCTGGACGCGCCGGAGCATCTCCCACCCGTCGACCTGCGGCATCATCACATCGAGGAGGATCAGATCGGGCAGGCGCTCGTCGAGGAGCGCCAAGCCCTCCTCGGCACTCGCGGCCTCGCGCACCGTGTAGCCCTCGAGCTCGAGGTTGGCGCGGACGAATGCGCGGACGCCGTCGTCGTCGTCGACGATCAGGACGAGCGGCCCGGAAGGCTCGACGGTCTGACCCGAGTTCTCGAGGAACATGTCGAGATCCCTCCGCCGGTAGCGCCGGTGTCCACCGGGTGTCTTGAATGCGGGCACGCGTCCCGAATCCGTCCACTTGCGGATGGTGCTTTGAGCGACGCCGAGGTATTTCGCGGCCTGACCCAGAGTCAGCCAGTCCAGATCCCCCGGGCGCTCGACCCGCCTGCCACGAAACCGGTCGGCGCTCACCAACGCGGGAATCTAGCGAAACGTGTCACTTTCTGCGCCGTGCCCCGATCTAGCTCTTTCTAACCGTGACCGTTCTGGTCACGGGCGGCAGCGGCACCGGCTTGAGCTGCCGCGTTTGCGTCTTCGTGTCGCCGGTCCGCGGGTTCTCGTGCAGCGATTCGCCGAGCGCAATCCCGACCGCGAAGACCGCCGCCACGAGGACGAGCCACAAGACGACCTTCAGGGCAAGGCGTATGCGACTGCGGCGGGGTGGGCGCCGTGGACGGGGCGCGTACGGCGACGTCGGCAACGTGCTCATGGGTCGAAGTCCCGGGCGGCGCGGGAGTAGAGGTGGAAAGCCGCGTCTTCGGCGGTGGCCAGGTCGCCCGGTCCGGGCGGGAGGACGCGCGACGAGAAGATGTCGCGACTCCAGCTCTCGGCGCGGCGGTACTCGTCGGCCAGCTCCTGAAGCGTGAAGACCTGACCGATCCGGCGCCGGAGCTCCTCGGTGAGCGCATCGACCTGGGCGGCGAGCCGCTCGTAGCGAACGGGATCGCCTGAAATCGACTGCAGCCGGCGATGCCCCTCGACCCATTGCTGCCGCGCAACCTCGACCTCGACCTGAACCGACATTGGCGCCGGATGCTAGAGGCTGCAGCAGCGGTCGGGCCAGAGCGGCTCGAGCTCGGCGAGGATCCGCTCACCCAGGTCGTAGCCCGGGTTCGCAAGGGCGAACGCCGCGTGGGCATGCAGGCACTTGAGGCTGCCGGTTCGACTCGACCCGCCGATTCCGAGCTCGAGCGAGGCGCCGTCGTCGCGACCGGCAGCCCCGGCGGCCAGTCGCCGCCGCAGCGCTCGCTGTTCCCCCTGGGCCCGGTCGAGGCTCTCGGCAAGCGCCGTGTCATTCCGGACCGCCGCGCCCCAGCGTTCGATGCCCCCGGCGGCCTCGATCCGTGAGATCGCCGTCACGAGGTGCCGGCAGGTGACGTAGTAGGTGGTCGGAAACGGTTCGCCATTGGTGTCGTAGGGCTCCTGCTCGGTGACCGCCGGAGCTCCGAACGGGCAACGGACGACGACTTGGCGCATGGCCCGCGGCGGGCGTCCGAGCTGGCGCTCGACGAGGGCACGATCGTCCACGCCTTCGATCGTAGTTACTAGGGGCTTGCGTGCTTCGCGGCTGCCTGCGCGCGACGCCAGGCGGCCACGCCCTTGACGATGAAGAGGCGCTCGCCCGGCTTGACCAGCCCGAGCCGCCGGGCCTGGCGAATCAGATCCTCGCCGCTGTCGGCGGCCTGGACCTTCCGCTGCAGCGCGAGCTTGTGGGCCCGAAGGGACCGAACCTCGGCCCTGCGCTGCGCGAGGTCGGCGCGGGTGCTCAGGTAGCTCCGGAGCGGCTTGTAGTAGAGGAAGCCGATCAGCAGGACGACGAGAAGCGCGAGCCAGCGCGCGCGCAGCCGGGGCCGGAGGATGCGCATCGTTCGGCCACGTTCGCCGGGACCGCCAAGGGTCCTTTGGACGATCGGCCAGAAAGTCTGACCGGCCAATCGTCCCTCTGAACTCTGTACCTCGCGCCCCGAAACCCGTTAGCCCGCCTGCGGCGGGCTGGGCGGACCCAATTGCCTATTCGGCCCCGCGCCGGAGGCGCGGACTGACTTTCGGGCCGGGCGGTGCTCGCGAAGGATGAAAACGACGATCGGCCGGCCTCTTCGGCCGATCGACTAGACCGTGTCGACCTTGATCACGTTCGTGGAGCCGGGCATGTTCACGGTCGTCCCAGCCGTGAGCACGACTCGATCTCCGGCAGCCACGACACCCGTGTCCCGCGCCGCCTCGAGGGAGCGTGCCCAGAGATCCTCGACATCCTTGCACTCCGGGATCAGCACCGGGTGGACGCCCCACTCGATCGCGAGCTGGCAGACCGCGTCGGGGTTGTGGGTGAGCGCGATGATCGGGCGGTGCGGGCGCAGCCTCGCGACCGCCGAGGCCGTCCGGCCGCTGTAGGTGGGGACGACGACCGCTCGGGCCCGGAGCACCTCGGCGAGGTCGCACGCAGCATTGGACATGGCCTGCCCGACCGTGGGCAGGTCACTCGCGTCGGGCAGCTCGTGGCGGTAGGCGAGGCTCGGCTCAACCGTCCGCGCGATCCGGTCCATGAACGAGACCGCCTCGAGCGGGTAGTAGCCGATCGCGGTCTCTTCCGAGAGCATGACCGCCGATGTGCCGTCGAGGATCGCATTCGCGACGTCGCTCGCCTCGGCCCGCGAGGGCTCGGGATCGTGGACCATCGACTCGAGCATCTGCGTCGCGGTGATGACCGTCTTCCCGCGCTGGAGTGCCTTCAAAATGATCTGCTTCTGGAGCAGCGGCACCTCGGTGGGCCCGATCTCGACTCCGAGGTCGCCGCGGGCGACCATCAGTGCGTCGGACTCGGCGACGATCTCGTCGAGCGCCGCGACCGCCTCGGCCTTCTCGATCTTGGCGATCACGTTCGCGTGCGAGCCCGCCGATTCGATCAGGGCGCGGAGGTCGCGAACGTCGGCCGCGGACCGCACGAAAGAGAGGGCGATGAAGTCGACTCCGAGCCCGAGTGCGAACTCGAGATCGTCCAGGTCCTTGCTCGTCAGCGAAGGAATCGGGAGCGGGACACCCGGCAGGTTGACGCCCTTGTGGGAGGAGACGGGGCCGCCGGTGACGACCAGGCAGCGTGCTCTCCCTTCCGCCACGTCCTCGACGCGCAGCCGAACGGTGCCGTCGGCGACGAGCACATCGTGGCCCGGCTGAAGGACCTCCCCGATTACCGCCGGCGCCACCGGCAGGTCACCGTCGCGTGCCATGGCCTCGCCCGCGACCACGACCTCGTCCCCCGCGACGAGAACGCGGAGGCCGGGAAGGTCGGCGATCCTGAGCTTCGGCCCCTGGAGATCGGCGATCAGCGCGACCGCGCGGCCGGCCTCCGCCTGCAGCTCGCGGACGTGCCGGGCAACCTCGGCGTGCTGCGCGTGCTCGCCGTGCGAAAAGTTGAGCCGGGCGCCGTCCATTCCACTCGCGATCAGCCTCGCGAGCAGCTCACGCGACTGGGTGGCAGGGCCGATCGTGGCAACGATCTTGGTTCGCCGAGGATCGCGGGAAACCGCCATGCGTCAAGCGTAGCCAGACCCGGCATCACTGCCAGGCCAGCACCTGCACGCCCTCCCACCACTGGGGCCGGCCGCGATCCTTGCCGGCGATCTCGATCAGCAGCGTCGCCCGCGGTTGGCCGGCCAGATAGTCCTTAGGAACCGCTCCGGGTTCACGAACGCTTCACGCGCGGGAAGGCCGACCACCCGGGATAGGCGGCCGCCTCGCCGAGCTCCTCCTCGATCCTCAGCAGCTGGTTGTACTTCGCCACCCGGTCCGTCCGTGACGGTGCTCCGGTCTTGATCTGGCCGGTGCCCGTAGCGACCGCAAGATCCGCGATCGTCGTGTCCTCGGTCTCGCCCGAGCGGTGGGAGATCACGGCCCCGTAGCCGTGGGAGCGCGCCAGCGCGATCGCATCGAGGGTCTCGGTCAGCGTCCCGATCTGGTTCACCTTGATCAGAATCGCGTTGGCGACGCCTTCGTCGATCCCGCGTTGAAGCCGCTCCACATTCGTGACGAACAGGTCGTCGCCGACGAGCTGGAGACGGTCGCCGAGCTCGTCGGTCAGCGCCTTCCATGCTCCCCACTCGTCCTCTCCGAGCCCGTCCTCGACGGATAGCAGCGGGAAGCGCTCGGCGAGCGAGCGGTACTTCTCGATCATCCCGGCGCCGTCGAGGATCTCGCCCTCGACGTGATAACCGCCCTCCTTGTAGAACTCCGACGCCGCCGGATCCAGGGCAATTCCGACGCGGTCGCGGTGGCCCGCCCGCTCCGCCGCTTCGAGGATCGCCTCAATCGCCTCTGCGGCGCTCGAGAGGTTCGGTGCGAAGCCTCCCTCGTCCCCGACGGCGGTCGAGAGGCCGCGCTCGTGGAAGAGCGCCTTGAGCGTCTGGAAGACCTCGGCGCCGATCCTGAGGGCCTCCGCGAAGCTGTCCGCGCCGGCGGGGACGACCATGAACTCCTGGAAGTCGATCGAGTTGTCGGCGTGCACACCGCCGTTGACGACGTTCATCATCGGCACGGGCAGGACGTGGGCGTCGGCCCCTCCGATCCAACGGTAGAGCGATACCTCTGCCTCGGCCGCGGCGGCCTTCGCGACCGCGAGCGAGCAACCGAGGATCGCATTCGCCCCGAGCCGCGACTTGTTGCGCGTTCCGTCCAGCTCGATCAGGGCCGAGTCGATCGCACGCTGCTCGCGCGGGTCGCGGCCCCGTAGCGCCGGGGCAAGCTCGGTCTCGACGTTGGAGACCGCCTTCAGCACCCCCTTGCCGAGATACGCGCGCGGGTCGCCGTCGCGCAGCTCGACCGCTTCGTGCTCGCCGGTCGAGGCGCCGGACGGGACAGCGGCGCGGCCGAGCGCACCCGACTCGAGCAGGACGTCGACCTCGATCGTCGGATTCCCGCGCGAGTCGAAGATTTGCCGCGCGTGAACGCGGGCGATTGCACTGGTCATTTGCCGGCCTCCTTGGCGAGATCGAAGAAACGGTCCTGTTCGGCGAGCTCGAGATCGGGAAAGGACCGCCCCTCGGCGGCGGCCAGCTCCGAGGCGTGCTCGACACGGTCGACGAAGCGGCCGCTCGCGCGCCGGAGCTCGAGCTCGGGATCCGCGTTGAGCTTCCTGGCGACGTTCACGGCGGCGAAGAGCAGGTCGCCCAGCTCCTCGGCCTGCCGCTCGTCGGGAGGATTCTCGGGCGCCGGCTCAGACGCGTCCGCGAGCTCCGCCCTCAGCTCGGCGAGCTCGTCCTCGAGATCGGTGACCGCCCCCGCGACGTCTGGATACTCGAAGCCGATCGCGGCTGCCCGGCGCTGCACCTTGCGCGCATACAGAAGCGCCGGGAGCGAGCCGGGAACGTCGTGGAAGATCCCCTCGCGCCCCTCGTGCTCGCGCTTGATGCGTTCCCAGTTCTCGCACACGCGCCCCGCCGTCCGTGCCTCGACGTCCCCGAAGACGTGCGGGTGGCGAGCGACCAGCTTCGCGTGGATCCCGCGCGCGACCTGTTCGAGGTTCCCGTTTCCCTGCTCCTGGAGCAGCAGGGCCAGGAACACGACCTGAAAGAGCAGGTCGCCGAGCTCGTCCACCAGCTTCGCATCGTCGCCTGCGAGTGCCGCGTCGGCCGTCTCGTACGCCTCCTCGACCGTGTGCGGCACGATCGTCTTCGCGGTCTGCTCACGGTCCCAGGGACAGTCGCGACGCAGCCGTTCCGCGAGCTCCTGGAGCTCCAGGAGCGCGGACGCGAGGCCCTCCGGCCCCGGGGTGCTCACCCCGTGGTCGTCGCGGCGGTCGACGTCGTCGACGAGGTCGTCGCCGGGGGCTCGTAGCCGGCGGCGTACTTGACCTGCTGTGCGTACTCCTTCTTCAGGTCGTCCTGGAACTTCTGCAGCTTCGCGTTCCGCGCCGTCGAGAGGAGCTGCTGCTTGATCGCCGCCTTGACCTGCGCGAACGGGGTCGCCTTGCGCGGATGGATGTTCGAGAGCGCCTGGATGACGTGGTAGCCGTACTGCGTCTTCACCGGCTTCGAGATCTCGTTCAGCTTGAGCTGGAAGGCGGTCTTGTCGAACTCCGGGACCGTCTGGCCCCGGGTGACCGTCAGCTTGCCGCCCTGATTCTTCGAGCCGGGGTCGGTCGAGTACTTCTTCGCCAGCGCCGCGAAATTGCTCTTGGCCTTGATGCAGGGCGACGCGCTGCCGCACAGCTGGCTGTAAATCGTGTCAGCGAGCGTCTTGGACTTGACCAGGATGTGCCTGACGTCCCGCGACTCCGGCGTCGAGTACAGCTGCGGGTGCTGGAGGTAGTACGCGTGCACCTCGTCGTCGGTGACCGAGATGCCGGCGGTGACTTTCTTCGAGATGCCTTCCTGGACCAGGAGGGCGCGAATGTCGTCGCGCACATCGGAGTCCGTCGACCCCTGCTTCTTCAGAGCGGCGAGGTACGCCTTCTCCTTGCCGCCGAAGTACTGCTTGATGATCTGCGTGCGCCGCTTGTCGATGTCGGCGGTCGCGATCTTGACGCCGAGCTGGTCGGCCTTCTGCCCGTACTCGATGCGCTCGACCATGAACTTGACCGCGGACTGGACGAGCTGCTGGTAATCGCTCGTGCCCGCCTTCGGAAACGTGCGCTTCTGCGCCTTGTAACCACGCCGCGCGCGATCGAGGACACTCTCGAGCTGCGCCTTGGTGATCTGCTTGCCCTTGACCTCCGCGATGACGCCGGTCGGCAGGTTGCTGCCGCCGGTCTTGGAGCCGCCCCCGCACGCCGTGGCGAGCAGAGCGACCGCAACCGAAAGGAGGACAATGAACCTGGTGTATCTCATGAAAAAACGCGCCGCGAGCAGGCACTTTCGTTCAGGCCGCGCGACGCGCATCGAGTATAGCATCGACCAGCTCGATCGCTCCTTCGAACCCGTCACGGCGGAGGGACACCTCTCGTTTGGCCGAGGTGAAGACGGCGGTGTCGAGCCGTCCGCGCAGCTCGCGCAGCTCGCCTGAGCCGAGCAGGAGGGGGCCGACGGTGGCCCTGCCACCTCGGAAGACGAGGTAGTCCGCACCCAGCTCGGCCAGCTTGAGCTTCGCCTCCTGGATCGCGAACAGGTTCTCGACGGGATCGGGCAGGGGGCCGAAACGATCCTCGACCGACGCTCGCAGCTCGCGGACCTCGTCCTCACCCTCCGTCAGGGCGAGCCGGCGGTGCAGGTCGATCTTCAACGCCTCGCCCCCGATGTACGAGGCTGGCACGTAGGCGTCGACCTGGGCTTCGACCCGGACCGGCCGGACGGCCAGCCGGCGCTGGCCCGAGAGCTCGGCGACGGCCTCGTTCAACAGCTCGACGTACAGCTCGAACCCGACCGCCGCGACATGGCCCGACTGCTCGGCGCCGAGCAGCTCCCCCGCCCCGCGGATCTCGAGGTCGCGCATGGCGATCTGGAAGCCGGCGCCGAGCTCGGTGTGATCGGCGAGGGTCGCCAGCCGCGCCCGCGCTTCCGGGGTCAGCTCGCTCGCTGCGGGATAGAAGAGGTAGGCGTGCGCGAGCAGATCCGAGCGGCCCACACGGCCGCGGATCTGGTACAGCTGGGCGAGCCCCAGCGTGTCGGCCCGCTCGACGATCAGCGTGTTCGCCTGGGGGATGTCGAGCCCCGACTCGATGATCGTCGTGGAGACGAGGACGTCGGCGTCGCCGCGCAGGAACGACATCATCCCCTCCTCCAGCTCGCGTTCACGCATCTGCCCGTGTGCGACGAGGAGGCGAAGTCCCGGGCACAGCTCCTGGAGCTTCCGTGCGGCGTCGTCGATCGTCTCGACGCGGTTGTGCAGATAGAACGACTGACCGCCGCGCGCATGCTCGCGCTCGAGGGCGATTTTGATCAGCTCCTCGTCGTACTCGCCGACGTGCGTGCGGATCGGCCGCCTTCCCTCGGGCGGCGTCTCGATCACCGAGATGTCCCGGAGGCCCGAGAGCGACATGTGCAGCGTGCGCGGAATCGGCGTCGCCGTCAGGGCCAGCACGTCGACCTCGAGTCGGAGGGAGCGCAGCAACTCCTTCTGCGCGACCCCGAAGCGCTGCTCCTCGTCGACGATCACGAGGCCGAGCTCCTTCGGGATCACGTCTCTGCTCAGGATGCGGTGCGTGCCGATGAGGACGTCCACCTTTCCCTCGGAGAAGTCGCGGAGGACGCGCTTCGCGTCGGCGGGGCGCCGGAACCGCGAAACCATTTCGACGTTGACCGGAAAGTCTCGATAGCGCTCTCGGAAGGTATTCCAGTGCTGCTGTGCCAGCACGGTCGTCGGCACCAGCATCAGGGTTTGCTTTCCGTTCAGCGCGACGGCGAATGCCGCTCGCACCGCGACCTCGGTCTTGCCGAAGCCGACGTCGCCGCAGACGAGGCGGTCCATGGGGCGCGGGGCTTCGAGGTCTTCCTTGACCGCCTCGATCGCCTGTTGCTGGTGCTCCGTCTCCCGATACGGGAACTCGGCCTCGAGGCGTTCGAGCCACTCGCCCTTCAGGTCGTAGGCGACCCCCGGCGCCGTCTGGCGACGAGCGTAGAGAGCGATCAGCTCCCCGGCCAGCTCCCGGACCGACTCGCGCGCCCGGGCCTTGAGCAGGTGCCAGGCCTTGCCGCCCAGCTTCGAGAGGTTCGGCGACTTCGCGTCGGCGCCGATGTAGCGCGAAACCTTGCCGATCTGCTCGTGCGGGACGTAGAGCCGGTCGTCGCCCTTGAACTCCAGGAAGAGGTAGTCGCGGGTGACTCCGGCGACCTCCTTCGTCTCGAAGCCGAGCAGCCGCCCGACCCCATGGTCCTCGTGGACGACGAAGTCGCCCGTCCGCAGCTCGGCAAACGACTGCAGGGCCCGGCCCAGACGGGCATCGGCTCGCGGCGGCCGCTTGCGGAAGACCTGTGTGTCGGGTAGGAGGACGAGGCCGAGCTCGCGCCAGACGAATCCGCGCCGGGCAGGGGTGACCGCGAAAAGGAGCGCTGCGTCGGGCGGCAATTCGTCTCCCGGCTCGAGCGTGCCCGCCTCGACGCGCCGGAGCAGGTTCTGCTGCCGCAGGGCTTCGCCGCGGTGCGGGAACGCGACAACGACCCGATGACCTGCACGGACGAAGGAGCCGAGCTCGTGCTCCGCCTCGGCGAGGCCGCGCGCGGTGAGGGCCGGCCGCTGCGCCTCGAACGCGAACGGCTGGCCGGACGGGAGTGGGTCGAGCTCGGCGGCGCCCGCGAGCGAGATCGGCTCGAGCGATTCCTCCGCCCAGACCTCTCGGACCTCGTCGGCCGACCAGACCAGGTCGACTGCCTGGACTGGCGCAACCAGGTCAGCTGGGGGAACCTCCCGGTTCCCCCAGACCCCTTCCCCTGGTCCGCTCCGCGGACAGGCGGCTGCGCCGCCTCCCTTAGACGTGTCGTCTTTGGACAGGTCCACGGGAACCAGGTCAAGGCGCCTTTCGGCCGCTGGATACACCACTGCCCGCTCGACGTCGTGGAGCGCGCGCTGGGTGAAGGGCGAGAACGCGCGCAGGCTTTCGATCTCGTCGCCGAAGAGCTCGACGCGGAGCGGCTCGCGGCCGGTGGTGGGAAAGATGTCGATGAGCCCTCCTCGGACGGCAATCTGGCCGCGCGCCTCGACGCGTTCGACGCGCTCGTAGCCGGCCAGCGCCAGGTGCTCGACGAGCTCCTCGAGGCCGAGTGTGACCCCGGCCGAAAGCTCCAACGGCTCGGGCCGTTGATCGACCGGAGGCAGCCCCTCCGCGACCGCGGCGGCCGAGGCGGCGACCAGTCCTCCTCTCGCGAGTACGTCGAGCGCGCGCGCACGCTCGCCGACGAGGTGCGGCGGCGGTTCGAGCCCCGACTCCCAGTGCACGCCGCGGCTCGGGAGCAGCGCGACGCGCTCCTCGCCGAGGAACCAGCCGGCGGCCTCGGCGGCGTCGCGGGCGTCCGCGTCCTCGGGGAGCACGCACACGAGCGCGCGTCCGAGCCGTTCGTGGAGCGCGGCGAGGAGCAGCGGAAGCGCCGGCTCGGAGACACGCGCACGCGACGGCAGCGCCTCGGCGAAGGCCTCAAGGCGCTCGTGGGCGAGAAGCTCGCCGACGAACGGATGCAGTACCGGGCGGTCCATGACGAAAGGCGAAACCGGGCGGTTCCGCTCCCGACAGTGTAGAAACGGGTTGATGCCCGGCCGCGACGAGCTCGAGCAGCTGCTGGACGAGATCCTCGATCAGCCGCGGCGCCGCAAGCGGCTGGAAGCCCAGATCGAGGAAACGTTCGTCGGCGACCGGGCGGTGCTCGTGCTGGACATGACCGGCTTCTCACGGACGACGCAGGCGCACGGGATCGTCGCGTTCCTCCTGCAGACGCGGCGGCTGCGCCGAATCGCCGATCCGGTCGTCGCAGACCGGCGCGGGGACGTGATCAAGGCCGAGGCCGACAACCTCTTCTGCCTCTTCCCCTCCTCCGACGACGCGTTCGCTGCCGCCGGCCAGATCCTGGCGACCTTGCCTCGAGGGGTCTACGCCTCGATCGGGATCGGCTACGGCCCGATGCTGCTGGTCGGCGACGACGACATGCTCGGGAACGAGGTCAACCTCGCTTCGAAGCTCGGCGAGGACGTGGCCGACGACGGCGAGATCCTGCTCACCGAGGCGGCGTACGCCGGGTTGAGCGAGCCGGGCGGCCTGGAAGAGCGGATGATCTCGATCTCCGGGCTCGAGCTTCGCCACTTCGCCGCCGTCATTCCGCGCTAGTTGAAGCGCTGCTGCGCCACGTCCAAACCGTCGGTGGCGATCGTCTCGACCGCGTCGGCGGCACGACCGACCAGCGCGTCGACGTCGGTGAGCTCGTCGAAGTTGGAGAGGACGTAGTCGGCGACGGGCCGTGGGTCTCCCCGCTCCGGCCGGCCGACGCCGATCCGGAGCCGGAGGAAGTCCTGGGTGCCGAGCGCCTGCGCGATCGAGCGCAACCCGTTGTGGCCGGCAAGGCCGCCGCCCAGGCGTGCCTGGAGACGTCCGGCTTCGAGGTCGACATCGTCGTGCAGGACGAGGAGTGACTCCGGCGCCACCTTGAAGAACCGCGCGGCCACCGCGAGCGAGCGCCCCGACTCGTTCATGTACGTCTCGGGCTTGAGGAGAGCCAGACGCAGGTCGCCTGCGCGCACCTCGGCGAGCTGTCCGGAGAACTTGCCCCGAAACGAGCCGCCGTGCCGCCGGGCGAGTTCGTCCGCCACCATCCAGCCCACGTTGTGGCGGTTCCGCGCATACTCGCGGCCGGGGTTGCCGAGACCGGCGACGAGCAGGTCGAGCGTCGAGGCAGACTCGCCCCGACGGAAGAGGCGCATCTAGATGCCTGTTCGGAAATTCGCGCTTCGGCGCGGGTGGTCCAGACCAAGCAGGGCACCGCGGCCGTTCGTCGTTCGCAACGGAGTTACGGGCGACGAACGGACGTGCTGATCCTGCGCCGCGTCTGGGCCAGCCGCGGCAACCGGGAATTTCCGATCAGGCATTTAGCCCTCGGTCGTCTCGGGCTCGGCGGCGGACTCTTCGCCGGCTTCGCCGGCCGCCTCGCCCTCGGGAGCCTCTTCGCCCTCGGGCACTTCGCCCTCTTCTAGCTCTTCGGGCTCCGGCTCGACGATGCGGGTCGGCATCGTCACGGTCGCGATCACGGTCTCCGGATCGTCGAGGTACGTTGCGCCCTCGCGCTGCGGCAGGTCGGAGACGCGCAGGGTGTCGCCGATCGCCATCTCGCTGACGTCGAGCTCGAGCCGGTCGGGCATCTCCATCGGCAGCGCCTCGACGGTGATCTCGCGGCCCATCTGGGAAAGAACTCCGCCTTCCTTCGAGCCGATCGCCTCCCCGATCAGCTCGACGATGACCGCCGACTGGATCGGCTGGTCGAGGCGAACCTCCTGAAGGTCGATGTGGATCAGCTTCCCCTTCACCGGATCCCGCTGGTACTCCTTGACGATCGAGGCGTGGGTGGTCTTCTCGCCCTCGAGGACGACGTCGAGGATCGCGTGCAGACCGTGGCCCCCGGTCAGGACGCGGCGTAGCTCACGCTCCGGGACGGAAATCGCGTGCGGGGCCTTCCCGCTGCCGTAGAGGACGCCCGGGATCAGGCCCTGGCGCCGCAGGCGCCGCGACTCGGCGGAGCCGGGATGCTCGCGCTCGCGCACCTCCAGACGGATTCGCTCTCCAGCCACGGCGCGGAAGTGTAGCCGGACGGCTAGAAGAGCTGGTTCTCTCCGCCGAAGATGGCGGAAACCGATTCATCGGAGAAGACGTTCATGATCGTCTCCGCGAGCAGCACGGAGACGGGGAGCACCGTCATCGTCGGCGGCCGGCGGGTGATGTCGATCGGAACCGTGTCCGTGACGACGATGCCGGACAGGCCCGAGTCGTGCAAGCGCTCGAGCGCATCACCGCAGAAGAGCCCGTGCGTGGCGAAGACCCAGACCGCCTTTGCACCGTGCTCCTTCAAGACCTCCACGTTCGCCAGCAGCGTTCCGCCGGTCATGATCACGTCGTCGCCCACGATCGCGATCTTGTCCTTCACGCGACCCGTGACCTCGGTGACCGCGACGTGGTCGTGGGTCGGCCGGGTCTTGTGCATGACGGCGAAATCGGCCTCGATCATCTCGGCGAACCGTGCCGCCATCTTCGCGCGGCCGGCATCCGGCGAGACGGAAACGACATCGCTCCCGGTCAGCCCTAGATCCCGGAAGTGCAGCGCAAAGAGCGGCAGCGCGGTCATGTGGTCGACGGGGATCGTGAAGAAGCCCTGGATCTGGCCGGCGTGCAGATCCATCGTCAGCACGCGGTCGGCGCCCGCCAGCTGGAGCATGTCGGCCACGAGCCGGGCCGTGATCGGCTCGCGAGGCTTCGCCTTGCGATCCTGCCGCGCATAGGGGAAGAGCGGTACGACCGCGGTGATGCGTTTAGCGGACGCGAGTTTCGCCGCCTGGATCATGACCAGGAGCTCCATCAGGTTCTTGTCGACCGGTGCGCAGCCGGTCTGGACGAGGAAGATGTCCGCACCGCGGATCGACTCGTGATAGCGGCAGTACGTCTCGTCGTTGGCGAACGTGCCGAGCTCGACCTCCCCCAGCTCGACCTCCAGCTTCCTGGCGATCGCGCTGGCGAGGTCCGGGTGGGAGCGCCCGGCGAACACCATCAGGCGCTTTTGCGGACCGCGCTCGATCCAGTGGCCCGGCTTCACCGCCGGTCGCTCCGTCGCCTCTTCGAGGCCCGGGAGCCGAGTCAGCTCAGTCGTCGCCATGTCGCTCGTAGACCCAGTTCTCCTTCGTGATCTGGCGCGGCGGGAAGCCCGCGAGCGCTCCGGCCGGAACATCTTCAGTTATCACCGTTCCCGGGAAGATCCATGCGTGGTCGCCGACCGTGACCGGCGCCTTGAACGTATTGTCGACACCGGTCCTGACGTTGCTTCCGATCGTCGTTCGACCCTTCGGCACTCCGGGCTCGTGGGAGAAGTTGGCCGTCACGTTCCCCGCTGCGATGTTCGTATCGTCACCGACGTCGGCATCGCCCACGTAGGAGAGGTGCGGCAC
This sequence comes from Gaiellales bacterium, assembly GCA_038237665.1. Lineage (GTDB taxonomy): Bacteria > Actinomycetota > Thermoleophilia > Gaiellales > Gaiellaceae > JBBRYK01. Next base: position 35,712 of record JBBRYK010000022.1, read on the forward strand.
CTTGGAGCGCGCGCCGATACGCGAGTTCTTGATCTCCACGAATGTCCCCGCCTTCGCCTCGTCTTCGAGAACGGTGCCGGGTCGAACGTAACAGAACGGGCCGAGCGTCGCGCGCGCTCCGATCGCAGCGTCGACGATGACCGTGTGCGAGCCGATCTCGGCCCCCGCCGCGACCTTCGTTGCGCCCCGCAGGACGGTGAAGGGGTGGACGGTGACGTCCGGCGCGAGCTCGACCGAGGCGTCGATCCAGGCGGTCTTCGGATCGATGATGGTGACGCCCGCGAGCATGTGCTGTTCATTGATCCGGTCGCGGAGGACGGCCCCGGCGGCCGCGAGCTCCGCACGGGTGTTGACCCCGATCGGCGCGACCGCGTCGGGCGAGCGGTAGGCGGCCGCCCGCCCGCCTCCTGCGACGATCCGCTCGATCGTGTCGGTGAGGTACAGCTCGCCCTGCGCGTTGTCGTCGCCGATCTGACCCAGGGCGCGCCAGAGATCCTCCGCGCGAAAGACATAGATCGAGGAGTTGAGCTCGGGAATTGCGCGCTGCTCGGGGCTTGCATCCTTTGCCTCGACGATCGACTGGACGGAACCGTCTTCCGCGCGGACGATGCGCCCGTACGGCAGCGGCTGGTCGGGCTCGAAGCTGAGAATCGTGACGGCCGCTCCACCGCGGCGATGCTCCTCAACGAGCCCGCGGAGGAGGTCGACGCCGAGCATCGGCGCTGCGCCGTCGAGGACGAGCACGTCGCCGTCGACGCCCTCGAGTGCGTCCCGGGCAGCGGCGACCGCATCTCCGGTTCCTCGCGGCTCGGCCTGCACGGCGATTTGGACACCGTCGAAGCGCTCCTCGGAGGTTGGCGCGACGACGAGCACGATCCTCTCCGGTTCGAGGCCGCCAGCCGCGTCGAGCACCCAGTCG
>JBBRYK010000023.1:0-36140 GCA_038237665.1 Gaiellales bacterium
CGGGCTACCTACGAGGCGGTGTTCGCGCCGCACGCCGCCGCTCGGCCTATCATCGAACGGTTGGAGGTACTAGCCGGCGTCACGCCGACGGCCACGGAGAGCGCACGATGAGGCACGTCGCAATCCTCACCGAAGCCCGCTCCTCCTACGGGTACCTGCGCCCGATCGCGAAGCTGATCGAGGCCGACCCGGAGCTTCGGTACTCGCTGATCGTCACGAACCAGCACCTCCTGCCCGACTTTGGGTATTCCGTCGAGGAGATCGAGCAGGACGGCCTCAACATCACCGACCGGATCTACATGACGCTCGACGGCTACACACCGGCGACGATGGTCAAGTCGCTGGGCGTCCTGCTGCTTGGGGTGACGGATGCCTTCGTCCGCCTCCGCCCCGACCTCGTGCTCGTACTCGGCGACCGGGGCGACAGCCTGATGGCGGCGATGGCGGCTGCACACATGAACATCCCCGTCGCCCACATCCAGGCGGGCGAGCGGTCGGGCAACATCGACGGCCTCACCCGGCACGCGATCACCCGGTTCGCGCACATCCACTTCGCCTCCGGCCCCGACGCTGCCGAACGCCTTCGCCTGATGGGCGAGGAGGACTGGCGGATTCAGATGATCGGTGCGCCGCAGCTGGACGAGTTCGTGCGCGGCGAGGTCGCGCCGCCGGAGGAGATCGCCGAGCGGTACGGCCTCGACCTCTCGCAGCCCCTGCTCCTGGTGCTCCAGCATCCCGTCACCGAGGAGTACGGCGAGGGCGTCGAGCAGATGGAGGAGACGCTCGAAGCGGTGTGCGAGCTACGCCACCAGACGATGCTCATCTTCCCGAACACCGACGCGGGCTCGACCGACCTGCGGCTGATGCTGGAGCGCTACCATCGCCCGTTCATGCGCGTCGAGCGGAACGTGCCCCGGCGCGACTACGGCGGCTTGATGCGCGTTGCCAGCGCGCTGGTCGGCAACTCGTCCAGCGGGTTGATCGAAGCACCGACCGTCGGCCTGCCCGCCGTCAACGTCGGCGAGCGGCAGCGCGACCGGGCCCGGGGGCCGAACGTCATCGACGTTCCCCACGACCGGCAGGCGATCGTGGCGGCAATCAGACGCGCGCTCTCGCCCGAGTTCCGGGCGGAGATGGGCAACGGCTCGAGCCCATACCTGTCCGACGGCCGCGTCTCCGAGCGGATCGTCGACTTTCTGAAGACGGTGACCATCGACCAGCGGCTGCTCAGGAAGCAGATCGCGTATTGATGGCCGACCTCTCCCTCTACGTCGTGGCCGCAACGGACTCGCTCCGCACCGCCATGGAGAAGATCGAGCAGAACAAGCACCGCGTCGTGGTCGTCGTCGACGACGGCCGCGTGCTCGGCACCGTCTCCGACGGAGACATCCGTCGTGCCTTCCTCCACGACATGCTCCCGATCGCCCCCGTCAGCGAGATCATGCAGCTCAATCCGAAGGTCACGACCGAGCGCGATCCGGAGAAGCGACGTCATCTGCCGCACACGGAGCACGTGACGGTGCTGCCGGTGGTCGACGACGAGAACCGCCTGCTCGATGTCGAGCTCGCGTACGAGCCGTTCGACGAATGAGGCCGGCGCGGTTACGCCGCGCGGCCCTGCGGCTGCTGCGCGACCCCGAGCACGTCCGCCGCCAGGCGCTCGTCCTGCGCGACCTCGCCCAGCTCCGCCTGACCGCGTCACCGGCGCTCCGCCGCGCCCGCCCGCGGCGCTCCGGCGCCGGCACGGCCCTCTTCGTCAGTCTCACCGACAACCTAGCGCAGGTGAAGCAGGAGGCGATTCTCGCGAAGGCTCTCCAGCTCGACGGCTACCGGCCGCTGATGCTGACGATGCCGGGGTCGCGCTGGGCCGAGCGCTACTTCCGCGCGTTCGGCCTCGAGGAGTACCTGCATCCGGCCGAGTTCCTCTCGCCCGGGGCAACGGCCGAGGCCGATCGCGAGACCCGGCGGTTCCTCGAGGGACCGGTCACGATCCAGTCGCTGAAGGAGCTCGAGTTCCGCGGCTCGCGCGTCGGCATCCAGACGCTCTCGAGCCTCTCCCGCCGCTTCTACGCGGGCCGGATCCGACTGGACGACCCGGGGGTGCGGGGCGCGCTCGAGGAGGTGCTCGTGCACTCGATGCGGAGCGTGATCGCAGCGGAGCGGCTTCACGAGCGCATCCGGCCGGAGCTGGTGCTCTTCATCGAGAAGGGCTACGCCGGCTACGGCTCGATCTACGACGTCGCGCTGCGCGAGGGCGCGAACGTCGTCAACTTCCTCGCGGCGGGGATGCACTGGCGGAACTCGCTGATCCTCAAGCGCTACACGGAGGAGACGCGGCGGGTGCATCCGACCTCGCTTGCCCCCGACAGCTGGCAGAGGGTCCGCGAGCTGTCCTGGACGGAGGCCCACGAGCGCGTGCTGAGAAACGAGTTCGAGGTTCGCTACGCCAGTGGCCAGAAGCATCCCGACGCCGGCCTCCAGGAGGGGAAGCGTCTGCTTTCGCAAGACGAGGTCGGCTCCCGGCTCGGGCTCGATCCCGGCCGAAAGACCGTGGTCGTCTTCTCTCACATCCTCTGGGACGCGAACCTCTTCTTCGGCGAGGACCTGTTCGAGGACCAGGAAACGTGGCTCGTCGAGACCGTGAAGGCCGCGTGCGAGAACCCCGACGTGAACTGGGTCGTGAAGCTCCACCCTGCGAACCTGGCGAAGGGGGCGACGCGCTCGAACGACGAGGAGGCGATCCGCGAGGCGGTGGGGCGCCTCCCACCGCATGTGAAGCTGATGCAGCCGGACACCGACGTGAACACGTTCTCGCTCTTCTCGTGCATCGACGCCGGAGTCACGATCCGCGGGACGATCGGGCTCGAGCTGCCGTGCTTCGGCGTGCCGGTGCTGACGGCGGGCACCGGCCGCTATTCGGGGCTCGGGTTCACCGTCGACTCGGCAACGCCGGGCGAGTACCTCGACCGGCTCGCACGGATCGAGGACCTCCCGCGGCTCGACGAGGACGAGACCGAGCTCGCCAAGAAGCACGCGTACGGGATCTTCCATCTGCGGCCCTTCCCGTTCACGAGCTTCGAGGACTCGTACCTCGACTGGGAGGCGATCAGGACCCAGCACCCCCTCGCGGTCAACCTCAAGGTGACGCTCGAGACGCCGGAGGAGGTCGAGGGCGCGCACGACCTCCAGGAGTTCGCGGCGTGGGCGCGCGACCGGTCACAGCTCGACTACCTCCGCGAGCCTGCGGAGGCCCGCCTGCCGCCGCGCGAGCTCGAGGTCGAACGGATCTGAGTACGTACGTCCGCGACTACTTCGACCGCCACGCGCACGAATGGCTCGAAGGCGCCTACGCCGAGGGCGACGTCCCAGCCGCCTATCCGGTCGGCCAGGAACGCCTCAGGCTCGCGCTGAGCGCGGTCGCGGAGACGGTCCCGCCGGGCGGCAGCCTTTTGGATCTCGGCTGCGGCGGCGGGCAGCTTTGTGCGCTGGCCGCCCGGCTCGGCTACCGGGTGACGGGGGTCGACGTCGCACCCGGCATGATCGCGGAGGCCGAGGCGCTGCTCGCCGGCCTCCCGGCGGAGGAGGCGGAGCGCGTGTCGTTTCAGTGTGCGCCCTTCGACGACGCCTCGCTGCCCGAGGGCGCCTTCGACGCTGTCACGGCGATGGGGCTGATTGAATACCTGCCCGACGACGACGCGTTCTTCGGCCCTGCCCGGAGGCTCCTGCGGACGGGAGGACGAGTCGCCGTCTCGTGCCGCAACCGGCTCTACAACCTGCTCAGCGCGAACGAGTACACGCTGCACGAGGTCGAGCAAGGCGATGCGCCGGCGCTCGCCCGCGAGCTGGCGGCAAGCCTGCGCGCTCCGGGGCGCGACGAGCTCGTCGCGCTCGGCGGCGAGCTGGCGGATCGTGCCGAGCGCCTACGGCAGGCGGCGGAGCTCGACGCCAGCGAGCCTCCGCCGAAGCTGCTCGACCACCCCCGCGCGTTCGCGCAGGAGCGACGACAGCACACGCCGGCCGAGCTGGAACGTTCTGCGCGTAGCGCGGGGTTCGAGCCGGCTGCGGTACTCGCACTCCACCCTCACCCGCTTCCGCCGGCACTCGAGCGCTCTGCCCCACGCGTGTACAACCAGGTCGCCCTCGCCTGGCAGAGGGCGCTCGAGGGCTCGCCCGTCGGGCTGGCGTTCAGCACGGCATTCGTGGCCGTCTTCGACGCCGCGGCCTGAGCCGCCCGGTGCTCACGATCGTCATGTACCACTACATCCGCGACGTCGCGCGCACGCCGTACCCCGGGATCAAGGCGCGGTCGAAGGCGGAATTCGCCCGGCAACTGGATTTCGTCGAGGGTGCGTACACGCCGGTGACCTGTGCCCAGGTGGGCGAGGCGTACCGCGACGGGAGGCCGTTGCCCGAGGACGCGGTGCTGCTCACCTTCGACGACGGACTGGTCGATCATCGCGACACCGTCGCGCCGGAGCTCCTGCGTCGAGGGCTGCCCGGCTGCTTCGCCGTTCCCGCTCGGCCGGTGCTCGAGCGGCGCGTGCTGGATGTCCACAAGGTGCACTTCCTGCTCGCCGTCTCCCGGGACCATGCCGCGCTCGCAACCAGGATCCTGGAGCTGGCCGCGCCCATTCAGACCGAGGACCTTCGCGCGCGCTACGCCCACCCGAACCGCTTCGACGCGGCCGAGACGGTACTGGTGAAACGCCTCCTTCAAGATGGCCTGCCGGAAGCGACACGCCGCCGTGTGCTCGAGTCGGTGTTCGCCGAGCTCGTCTCGCCCGACGAAGGAGCGTTTGCCGACGGGCTCTACCTCTCGCTCGACGACACGCGGGCTCTGGCGGCCGCCGGCTTCGAGATCGCCGGGCACGGCTACGAGCATCGGCGACTGGGTCTGCTCGACGAGGCGGCCCAGGAGGAGGAGATCGATCGAACCCGATCGTTCCTGGGCCGTGTTCTCGGCAAGCAGCCGGTGGAGTGGACGATGAGCTATCCCTACGGCGACCGAAACGAAGCGACGCTGCGGCTACTCGAGGCCGCGGGGTGCAAGATCGCCTTCACCGTCGAACCCGCCGTCGCAGGCACCCATGCAGACCCGCTCGAGCTGCCTCGGCTCGACACGAACGATCTTCCGCCCGAGCGTGGTCGGCCCTAGGCCAGGTCAGTCCACTGGAGCGGCGTGTCGGCCGGGACGTCGCGAGCCGCGACGCGCCCGACGACGTCGTCAAGGTGCCGCGCCGGAATGCCGCTCCCCGGCCGCTTGACGGCGACGTCGCCGTCTCCGATGACCGCTCCCGCGGCGAGCGGTCGCACGGTCGCCACCGAGTGGTGCGCCCAGTCCCGGACGACCTGCTCCTCCGGATACACCTCCTTCTCCTCCCCGAGCGAGACCTCGGTGTTCCGGATCGCGTCGACCATCGTCCGGAACTGGTCCGGCTCCAGGGAGACGTGCCGGTCGGGGCCGCCCGCGGCGCGATCGAGCGTGAAGTGCTTCTCGACCGCGACCGCGCCGAGCGCCACCGCGGCGATCGTGCTCGTCCATTCGGGCGTGTGGTCTGAATGGCCGACGAGCGTGCCGAAGAGCTCCCGCATGCGAGGGATGAAGCGCAGGTGCAGCTGGTCGTAGCGCGGCGGATAGGCCGACGTGCAGTTCATCAGCATGAACTCCGCGCCCTCGTCGCGGAGCGCGGCAACGGTTTCCCCGATCTCCTCTACCGTCGCCATGCCGGTCGAGACGATCATCGGCTTGCCGCTCCGGGCGATGTGACGCAGCATCGGCAGGTTCGTCATCTCGCCGGACCCGGTCTTGTAGCCGTCGACGAGGATCTCCTCCAGCTGGTCGGCGGCGGCCGCCGAGAAGGGCGTGCAGAGGTACTGGATGCCGACCTCGTCGCAATGGGCGCGGAGCCGCGCCTGCCCGCCGAGCCCGATGTTCCAGCGCTCGAGCACGTCGTCCATGCTGCCGCCCCAGAACTCGATCGAGCCGGGGATCATCTCCTCCGGCAGGTGCAGCTGAAACTTGACGACGTCGGCGCCGGCTTCCTTCGCGGCCTCGACCATGCGGAGCGCGGTCTCGAGGTTGCCGAGGTGCTCGCACGCGGCCTCGGCGATGACGACCACCGGCAGGCCCTCGCCGATCGTGACACGGCCGATCTGGAGCGGCTTCACGCCGATGCTTCCTCGTCGAGGATGTCCCGCATCCGCGCCTCGGCAGGTGCCCAGTCCTCCGGAGCGTCGAGGTCGAAGGCGTAGCGCGGATCGACACGATACGCGACCACGCGCCGGCCCCACACCGTCGGCGCTTCTCCAGCGAGCAGCTCGCGGCGGCAGGAGAAGATCAGCCCGTCGAACGCGTAGGTCGTCCGCGCCTTCTGGCGAACGTGCGGCATGGCGGCGATCGAGCCTCCGTCGGAGGCCGAGATCGACCCGTCCTCCGCGAGCAGAAGCTGCTTCTCCGGGACGTAGTGGTGCGGCACCTGCGACACGCTCGCGACCGAGTCGGCCCCGCTCGAAGCAAGGAGATCGGCGGCCTCGCTGATGTGCCACGGCCGCCGCGCCGGGGAAGTGGGCTCGAGCACGAGCACGAGCTCAGAGCCGTTGCCGACGGTCTCGACCGCGTGCTTCACGACCGGCGCGGTCGGAACATCGTCCCCCGCCAGGTCCGGCGGGCGCTCGACGACGTCGATCCCCGCTTCGCGCCCGAGCGCCGCGATCTCTGGATCATCGGTCGAGACCAGAATCCGCCCGAGAGCGCCGCTCGCGAGCGCGGAGTCGATCGTCCAGGCAACGAGCGGCCGGCCCAGGAACAGGCGCGCGTTCTTCCGGGGAATGCCCTTGGACGCGGCTCGGGCGGGGATGACGGCAAGGGCTCGATGGGTCTTCACTACGCTTGTCCGGGATCGATGGAGAGAACGAGGGACAGCCCGATTGTCGCACTCGTCGGAGCGGGCAGGGACGGCTCGACGATGCTCCAGCGCCTGCTGGACGGCGCCGGCGGGCTGTGGATGTATCCGATCGAGATCAAGTTCGCGAATCGGTTCGACGCCGCCGTCGAGGCGGACGCTCCTCCGCCACGCGCCCCGGCGCTCGACCGCGCGGCCAGGCGCGCCGGGCTGCGCGCCGGTGTGACGCCGGCAGAGCCGGACGCAACCGCTCTGGGGAGCCGGCTCGAGCCGTGGGCGCAGGGCCAGCTCGTGAACATGGACGAGAACTACCTGTCCAAGCTCGAACGGCCGCTCGAGGCATCGGAAGCTCACGGGGCCGTGTACGACCCGAAACGGCGGTACCGGCTCGCCGAGGCGCTGCGGACGTTCCTGGAGACGGTCCGGCGCCGTTACGGGGCCGCGGGTGACAACGAGTCGATTCTGGCGTGGAAGACGATCGAGGTGGAGCACGAGCGGCGCTACCAGGCGGCGCTGACCGGCGGCCGCTTCGTCCACATCGTCCGCGACCCCTTGACCCAGTTCTCCTCGACGAAGCGAACTGTCCTCCAGCGGCCGGGCTTCCTGTTCCACTATCCCGTCGGCGACCTGGTGACGACATTCGTGAAGCGCTATCTCGAGCACGCACGGGCCACCTTCCAAGGGCTCGAGCAGGACCCGGGCCGGCATCTGCTCGTGCGCTACGAGGACGTGACGGCGGACCCGGCCGCGGAGGTCGCGCGGATCTGCTCGTGGCTCGGGGTCGAGCCGCCGGCCGAGCCGGATGCGCTGACGATGCTGGGCGGCCGACACGCTTCCGAGCTACCGGTCAACCCCTCGCAGCCGGGCGTCGCGACGCCGAAGACCGTCGTGGCCGACACGGCGAGCGCCTTCGGCTACGCGGCCGTCACGACTCCACGCGAGGAGCGGCTCGTCCGCGCCTTTTGCGCCTCGTGGGCGGACCGGCTCGGCTACGCCTACGGCGACGGCGCCCTGTCGCTCGCAGAGCGGGCCCGGCTGATCGCCGAGTGGGTTCCGGTCGAGCGGTGGGAGCGGGAGGCCTTGCGCCGCGAAAGCGGACTGCGAGCTCTGATCCGCCGCCGGCTCGTCGTCCTCGAGGCCGTCATCGGGCATCCCCCGGCCTAGACGTCCGCGGCCTCTTCTTCCGACTCGTCCTCGAAGACGTCCTCGAAGGTCTCCAGCTCGCGCACGAGCGGCCCGCGGCCGGGAGCGAGGAGGTCACGCCTCTGCGAATCGAGCACCCAGCGCGCGAAGAGCTCGAGATCCTGCGCCTGCCGAAGCTCGTCGGGATCGCGCACGGTCACCTCGAAGTCGTACTGGCCGAGCGGATCCCCCTCCTTCTCCGCCTGCCGCGTCCACGTGAAGCTGCGCATCGGCACCGGCTTCATCTGGAAGACGCCGTACGAGAAACGCTGGGCGACTGCCGTCGTCTCCTCGTCGAGCGGCGGCACGTCGTGAATGGACGCAAGCCGCGCCAGGTACTCCTTGGGTGTCCGTGAATCGACCGTGAACCCGCGGCCCGAATAGCCGCCCGTGCCGGCCGTGAAGGTCGGCACCCCGAAGCACGGAAACTCCAGTCCGACCGTGCCGCGCACGGTCAGCGCATAGTCCGCGAACTCGAAGAGCGACACCGTGTTCGTGTCGTTCTCCGGCAGCATCAGCCGAACGTGGTCGGGAAGCTTCGGAAAGGCCTCGCGGATGAGCCGGTACTCCTCGAGCGACTCGAGGTCGTAGGCACCCGTCGCGCCCGTCGACTTGAGGACGTTCTCAGGGTGCATCTTGATCACCCAGTTGACCTCCGGGTTCGCCGCCGCGGCCCTGCTCGTCTCGATCAGCCAGTCCGCGTAGTCGGCGAAGAGGTTCTCGCCGAACCAGAACGTTGCGTCGTAGAGCACGTGCGAGAAGACGAAGGCGGTCTTGCGGGCGGGATCGAGCCCGAGCTCGGCGTGGAGCTCGGCCGGGCTCTTCAGCCGCTTGCCCTGGAGCGTCTTCTTGCGCTCGAACCACGTGCCCCGGAGGTAGCTCTCGCGCAGCTCGCCGATGAACGCCTTGCCCTCCTCGAGCGACCACGGGGCGCGGCGGAGCTCCTCCCACGTCTCGTCCGAGAGCGTGAAGAAGTGCTCGTGACGGTCCTCCCAGGTAAACCGGCGGAAGAGCAGCGAGTGCTCGAGGTGCGAGCGGTACCAGTAGATCGTGTCGATCTCACGGCGGAGCGACTCGTCGAAGAACTCCCCCCACGGGGTATATCCCTTCACGGAGGTGACGAGGACGTCGGGCTTCACCTCGTCGAGGATGCGCCGCGCCGCGATCACCGTGGCGACCGAGCTCGCGAGCCGGCGCTCGAGCGCCTCGTGCACCGCCGGGTCCTGCGGGTCGATCGACCCGATGCGCAGATCCTTGAGGACGCGTGAGCCTGCGTGCCTTCCGATCTCGCTGCCGTCGGACTCGAGCGCAAGGACGTCGTCCTGCGACGAGCAGCCGCGCAGGAGCTCGCGGGCACGTGCCTCGCACCCGGCGGGGTCGGGCAGGTAGTCGTCCAGGAAGACGAACTCGCGGAACCCGAACGCCCGCAGGTACTCCTCGTGCCAGAGCTCGTGCCGGTGGGTGACGAAGACCGGACGGCAGCCGCGCAGCGCCAGCGCCTTGGCGAGCATCCCGTCGACCCGCGTTCGCAGAAGCCCCGGCGACATGTGCGGGAAGAGCACCGTGGAATGCCGCCCCGCACCGTTTGGCGACAGGCCGCGGAGGAGCGGGCCTTCGCTGCGACGGAAGGCACGCAGCTCGGCGAGACGCCGTTTCTCGACCTCGCTCGCGCCGTCGTAGAGCAGGCGCAGAGGCACATAGACGCCTGCGTCGCGCAGGAGCCGGACGGCGCGGGGGCTACGGGCGATCCCGAGCGTCCGGACGAGAGGCTGAAGCTTCACCCGGGCCACCTTAGCCAGGAGCGGGCCTGACCTTGCGGCAGACGAGGAAGAGGTTGCTCTGGGGCTGTCCGCGATCGCCCATCAGCCAGCGGAGCTCGAACGGAATCTGGCCGGCCAGGATCTCGAAGCGACGCGCCCGGAGCAGGCGCTCCCCGTAACGGCCGAGGAACACCCGCCAGGCCCGACCGAGCAGGTGGTACACCCGGCGGCCGGAGAAATCGACGCCGGAGAACGGGAAGACCTCGAACCCCGCGTCGGCGAAGCGCACCTTCCACTCGGACAGCCGATGCTCGTGCTCGCCGACGTCGCGGCGTCGGACGGTGCGGCCAGCCGCAAAGCCGTAGCGCTCGACGATGTCCGGCGCCAGAGGCAGGTCCAGCAGGCGTTCGAGCTCCTCGTCACTCGTTCCGTCCGGCCGGCAGCGGTCGATCGCCACGACGAAGCCGCCCGGACGCAGGACCCGGTTCAGCTCCCGCGCCGTCGCCGCCAGGTCGTCGGCGTGGTGGAGCGCCGCGACGCCGAGGACGAAGTCGAGCGACTCGTCGGGCAGCTCGATCGACTCGAAGCCGCCGATGACGCGGACCAGCTTGTCGCTCCGCGCGCCCGCGTGCTCGAACATCACCGGCATCACCTGCTCGACGAACTCGCGCGAGGGCTCGAGCACGTAGATCCGGTCGACCCCCGGCCGCTTGCTGAGGGCGGCGGCTGCCCAGCCTGCGCCGGCGCCGACCTCGATCCCACTGCCCCAGTGCGCGGTGCCCATCACCAGCTCCGCCCGGTCGAGCAGGTCCTCGACGGCGGCGTGGACCGGCTTGAGCGTGAGACCCGACCGGATGCGGTCGAGGATGTAGGAGGCGCCCGCGTCGGTCGCGGCGACATAGTCGGGCGCGCGCTCGGGGACGCCGCCCGACCAGTCCAGGAGCTCGGTTGCCGCACCCGGCGCCGTCATGCGGTCGCGAGCAAGGCCTCGGCGCGGCGCAGGTCGTCCTCCGAGTCGATGTCGATGCCCGGCTCGACGAAGAACGCCAGCACGCGCCGCCCGGCCATCGATTCGAGCTCGAGAATCGTCGCCGGCCGGATCACGTCGACGTAGCCCTCGTGCACCCAGACCTCCGGAAGAAGCTGCCGCGGCGCGCTATGGGCCTCCGGCAGCCCGGGCAGCTCGAGCGCAGGCTCGAGGTAGGTCCCCGCCAGGCGCCACATCTTGTACGGAGTCTTGGCCGCGCGTGACACGGAGCGCAGGGAGTCGGCGTCGGGATCGTCCCGAAGAAGCCCAACAGCTTCGTCGATCCGCTCGGGCCGCCTGATCGGGGTCGTCGCCCGCAGGTGAACGACCAGCTCGGGCAGCTCTCCGAGCGACTCGAGCGCGTGCCGGAAGGCCTCCAGATCGGTCGACAGATCGCCCGCGAGCGAGGCGGGCCGCTCGAGCACTTCCGCTCCCGCGCACCGCGAGATCTCGGCGGTCTCGCGGTCGTCGGTCGAAACGACCGTCCGGGTGATCGTCAGGGCGCCTAGCGCGTGCTCGATCGTGTGGACGATCAGCGGCTTGCCCGCGAGGAGCCTGAGATTCTTGCGCGGAAGCCCCTTCGACCCGCCGCGCGCGGGGATCAGCGCCAGAACCGTGGAGCTCACGCCGGCTCGTGTGCCCTGCGGGACGTCGTCACGACAGTTCCTCCTCCACCAGTTCGCAGAGGACGTGGCCTACAAGCAGGTGGCACTCCTGGATGCGTGGCGTGTCCGAGGCGGGCACGACAATGCATTCTGCCGCGACGTCCCGTAGAGCGCCCCCGTCACCGCCGGTCAGGGCTGCCGTGACGAGGCCGGCTCGCGCGGCGGTGCGAAGCCCCTCGACGACGTTGGCCGACCGGCCGCTGGTCGAGATCCCGAGCGCCACGTCGCCGGGCCGGCCGAGCGCCTCGAGCTGCCGGGCGAACACCTGGTCGAAGCCGTAGTCATTCGCCACGGCAGTGATCACCGAGCTGTTGACGGTGAGGGCTACCGCAGGGAGGGCTCGGCGCTCTTGCAAAAACCGGCCGACGAGCTCGGCCGCGAGATGCTGCGCGTCCGCCGCGCTGCCGCCGTTCCCGAAGAGCCAGATCGTCCCTCCCTCGCGAAGCGAGCGGGCAACCGCACGCGCCAGACGCGCGACCGCCTCGAGCGTCTCCTCGGACTCGCGGAGCGCCGCCAGTGCGGCCGCGGAGGCGTCGAATGCCCGGCGAACGCGCTCTGCGTCGCTCACGTGGCCCCGACGAAGGCCGCAACCCGGCCGTTGAACGCCGCCGTCTGCTCCCGCAAGCCGGCAACCACCGCCCGGAGACGGCTACGGATCGCGTCCCCGTCGGTGAGGGCCCGGCTCATCGCCCGGTGGGCGCGGCCCGCGATATCGGATCCCAGCACGTCCACCGTCAGGTCGTCGAGCCCCGCGTCGGCCATGAAGTGCCGCATTCGTGACTGCGAGACGAGCGGGACGACCGGCGTCCCGAGCCCGACCGCGGGGTTCATCGAATGGATGCGCATGCTGACGGCCAGGTCCGCCTTGGCATAGAGATCGTAGAAGTACGGACCGAGCTCCACCGGGAGCCCGGTGTTCGCCACGACAGTTCGGAGCTTGAGCTCGTCCGGTAGGTGCGAGAGGAACAGCTGCGTCAGCGGCAGATCCCCGAACCCGTGGGCCGCGAGTACGAGGTTCAGCTCGTGCTCGCGCGAGAGCCGGTCGAACGCCGCCGCGAGGCCCTCCACCAGCCGCCGGCGGGCATCGACCCAGCCCCGGCTGTAGGCAAAGAGCCGCTCCAGGCGCCGCTCGTCGATCCGGCCCGCCAGCCTTTCCCACGTCCGGGCGCGGAGCTCGCCGCCGAAGCGGTAGAGCTCGTCCTCCCCGTTCAGGTTGACGATCACGTTGCGACTGCCCTCGGCCAGCTCGGGATGCCACGAATCCTGTGCGGGCACGTACAGCGCGGGATCGGGGACGGACTCGATGCGGTCGGACGGCCGGCCCAGCACCTCCTCGAGCCATTCCTTCGTGCCGTCGTTCCTGGCCGCGAAGAGGACGCGGTCGGAAGAAATCACGTGCTCGAGCGCCCGCCGCAGGGCGTCGCGGTGGTGGTAGATCTTGTGCGGCCAGGTGCGGCGCGAGACGCCGTAGAAGACGATCGGCCTCTCGATCCGCTCCCACAGCCCGAGCGGCAGATCGAACCGCATGCCCGTCGCTGCGAAGCGCGCGCGCCCCTCGAAAGTGACGGCAGCGCCGACGAGGAGCGCGTCGCACTCGCGATTGACGCGATCGACGAACGCCTCGTCGAAGTCGAGCAGGCCACGGCTGTACTCCGCCCACGCCTCGGGAACGAATCGGACCTCGCCGGGCCAGTCCTCACGCAGCACGCGCTCGAGCCCGTGAATCAGGGCGGCGTTGCCGATGTTGTTCGAGCGATGGTTGGCGAGGTGGAGAAACGTCGTCACGGTGCCCCCGGCACGGCCGCCGGCTCGATCGACCACGAATGCCGAACGAGGACCGGCCCGAAGTAGTCGACGTTCGCCGGTAGGCGGCCGGTGCCGAAGAAATCGCCTTCGCTGACCACGAGGCTCCCGGCCTGGTAGACCTTGTCGGCGAGCTCGCGCCCGACGAAGACCGAGAAGCGAAAGTCGTAGAGGCCGGGCATCAGCGGCAGCTCGGGCACGTCGCAGACGAGCCGGCCCGAGGCCGGCGCCACTCCGAGCTCCGGGGTCGCGACCTCGCTCACGAAGGAGGCCAGGCCGCGGTCGGCCGAATCGGAGACCACGACGTTCGCCTGAAGCTCATGCAGGTCGCCGCCGTCCGACTCGTAGTCGAGGACGAAACGGATGGCGTCGCCGGCCCGGATGTCGTCGACGGCATTTCCGTCCGCGTCCTCGATCAGGAAACGCGTGACCCGGACCAACCCGGACCCGCGCCGGTCGCGTCGGTCGGCCAGGACGTCGCCCTCGCCCGAGCGCATGGCGGTGACATAGCTGTCGATGACCTGCGCGGTCGGGCCGCGAAGGGCGATCTTGCCGTGCTCCAGCCAGATCGACTCCGGGCAGAGCTGCGAGACCGTGGGCATCTTGTGGCTCACGAACAGGATCGTGCGCCCGCCCCGCGAGACGTCCTGCATCTTGCCGATGCACTTCTCCTGGAAGGCGATGTCGCCGACGGACAGCACCTCGTCGACCACGAGGATCTCGGGCTCGAGGTGGGCGGCAACCGCGAAACCAAGCCGGACCGCCATTCCGCTCGAGTAGAACTTGAGCGGCGTCTCGATGAAGCGCGACACGCCCGAGAACTCGACGATGTCGTCGAACTTCGACGCGATCTCCGCCCGCCGCATGCCGAGCAGCGCGCCGTTCAGGAAGACGTTCTCGCGTCCGGTCAGCTCCGGGTGAAACCCGGTACCGACCTCGAGCAGAGCGCCGATCCTGCCCACGATTTGGGCTCGGCCGTCCGTCGGCTCCGTGATGCGGGAAAGGATCTTGAGCAGGGTCGACTTGCCCGCTCCGTTGCGACCGATGATGCCCAGAATCGAGCCTTCGGCGACGTCGAACGTGACCCCGTCGAGCGCCCAGACGTAGTCGCGGGCCCGGCGGCCGCCGTTTCGTCCGAGCAGCCGTCTGGCCCCGGCCGACAGGGAGTCGGTGACGACGCGGTAGTGCGCGCGCTGCCCGAGCTGGTAGCGCTTGCGCAGGTTGTCGACGGCGATCGCCGGTGCGCTCACGGACGCAGCAGCTTGCGGGTCACGTACAGGCGCCGCGAAAGCAGGGCCTTCGCCTGCGAGCGGCGGGAGTCGACGTTCATCGTCTCCCACTTGTCCAGCGGCAGCCAACTGCGCAGGAGCTGACCTCTCGTCGCCTCCGGCGCCCTGCCGTCGAGGTCATAGCCGAGTTGCTCCGCCAGACCGCCTGCGGCCAGCCGGATCAAGGACCCCTCCCGCGGCGTGACGACCTCTTCCTTCCCACGCTGAAGATCGGCGGTCGCTCGCTCCGGAGCCCGGTTCGGCAGCTCTCGAAGGCGCCGGCCGCCCAGGACCGTCTGCAGGTCGGGCTGCTGCGGATGCGCCGCGCCGAGCCAGTCGCACAGCTCACGGACAATCCGCTCCGGCTCGGCGCAGACGTCCTCGTAGCGCACGATGCGGTGCCGATCCGGCTCGCGCTCGACCGCGCCGAGCATGTAGCGGGCGTGGGGCACCCAGCGACGCTCGACGAACGTCTGCAACACGTCGCCGCCCTGGAACCAGAACGGTTTCCCCTTCTCGAGCATGTCGGTGCGCTTGAGCGAGGCGTAGTTGTCGAGCGGATTGCGGACGAGATGGACGAACCGCAGCTCGGGGAAGAGCAGGCCGTAGCGCTGCGGGTCGGCCACTTCGATCGTCTTGAACGTGTGGGTCGAGTCCCGCGCCACCGTCGACGGAGCGTAGGCGTCTCGAACACCGTCGAGGAAGGCGCCGAGGCGTTTGTCCGGCGGCTCCCCGGCGCTTGCGCGGAGCGCAGCGAGGGGGTCGGCCGCAGGTTCGAGTGGATCGGCGAGCCGGCCGAGGTACGTCCGCTCCAGCTCCTCGATCTGCCTTTCGGCCCACCCCTCGACCGCACCCTCCTCCTGTCTGACCTCGAGCCAGCGCAGCTCGATCGGGTAGATCCAGAGATCGGGGCTGCCGTCCAGCAGCCGCATGAGGAGCGTGGAGCCGTTGCGCCCCGCCGCGAAGATCCCGAGCATCGCGCCCAAGGGTACGCGACCGTGCCGCGCGCTCAGACCGCCACCTCGCGCCAGGTCAGGGTGGGAGGGTCGACAAGCGCCTCCTCCACGTACAGCAGGTGCCAGAGCTGGAACATCAGGACCGGCCAGAGCCGTTCGCTCTCGTCGCTCCGGCCCTCGAGATGCGGCTGCAACAGCCGCGTGGCGAGCCCGGGCCGGAAGATGCCCTGGCGCGCGAGGTGCTCATCGGAGAGGAGCCGCTCGGCGAGCGGACGGAGCTCGTTCCGCAGCCAGCGGGCGAGCGGGAAGACGAACGTGCGCTTGGGCGCCTCGAGATGTCCCGGAGTCAGCAGGTCGGAGACGGCATCGCGCAGGAGGCCCTTCGGGGCGTCCGCGCTCGTCCGGAGCCGAGGAGGGATCCGGGCGACCAGCTCCACGAGCTCGTGGTCGAGGAACGGGGTGCGGGCCTCGAGCGAGTGGGCCATCGAGAAGCGGTCGGTCATGTGCAGGAATTCGTCGGGAAGCTGCGTCGATGTGTCCAGGTAGAGCACGGAGTCGCGCGCGCTGCGGCTCCCGGACTCGTCGTAGATCTGCTGCAGGAGCTCGGCGGTGTCGGGTGCCGACCCGTTCAGGAACGCGCGCTTCTCGTGGTCGCTGAAGTAGTACGAGGGCTCGAAGTGGTATCTGCGCACGTCGCCGCCGCGCACGCGGGCGAGACGCCCGGCCTCGAAGGGCACGAAGCGCCGGTAGTTGCCGAAGAGCTCGTCGCCGCCGGTTCCCGTCAGCCCGACCTTGACGTCCTCGGCCATGAAGCGGAAGACATACCAGGAGGGAAGGCCGCCGCCGTACGGCTCGTCGAGCGCCCAGACCATCGCCAGCAGGTCGTCCAGGAGATCCTCGGCATCGACGACGAGCTCGTGGTGGTCCGTCCCGTAGCGGCCGGCGAGCGCGCGGGCGAGCGGGAGCTCGCTCAGGCTCTCGTCCTCGGGCGAGGTGAAGCCGAGCGTGTGCGTCCGCAGGTCCGGGTGGCCGCTCTCGGCGAGCAGACCGAGAACGGCGCTCGAGTCGAGGCCGCTGGAGAGCGAGCACGCGATGGGGACATCCGAGAGCGTCCAGCGCGAGACCGCATCGCGCAGCGCCGCGCGGAGGCGCTCGCGCCATTCCTCCCGCGAGGCCTCCTCCGGCTCGAACCGGAGGCGCCACCAGCGCTCGATCTCCAGCTCTCTGCGGCTCAAGTCGTAGCGGAACCAGTGCCCGGGCGGAAGGCGCCTGGCGTCGCGAAGGATCGAGCGCTCGCCCGGCACGAAGCGCAGGCTCAGGTAATGGAAGAGGCTCTCTCGGTCGAGCTCGCGACCGACGCCGGGGACGGCGAGCAGCGCCCGAAGCTCCGACGCGAAGGCGAACGCGCCGGCCGGCCGGGCGAGGTAGAGCGGCTTGATCCCGAACCGGTCGCGGGCGCCGAAGAGCTCACCCCGGCGCGGGTCGTGGATGACGAATGCGAACATGCCGTTCAGGCGGTCGAGGCAGGCCGCTCCGTCCCGCTCGTAGAGCCGGAGCACGACCTCGGTGTCCGAGTGGTCGGTCGAGAGCGAGATGCCGGCCCGTTCGAGCTCCGCTCTGAGCTCGGGCGCGTTGTAGATCTCACCGTTGAAGACGATCGTCGTTCCTTCCGGCGAGGTCATCGGCTGGTGGCCGCCCGCGAGGTCGAGAATCGCGAGCCGGCGGGTGACGAGGCCGACCCCGGCGCCCGGGTCGCGGTAGACGCCCTCGTCGTCGGGGCCTCGGTGCTCGAGGAGGTTGCCGAGCCGCGTGAGCAGCGTTTCGTCGTGTGGGCCGGCGATCCCGGCGATTCCGCACATGCCTTCGAGCCTATCCTTGGCCGTCGTGGCGGATGAGACGCTCTTCGAGATTCCTTACAACCCCGACTGGGGCTACGAGCGCTCGTTCTTCCTCGACAACGAGCATCGCTACACGAAGATGCACCGCCTCCTGAGCCGGACACTGGGCGACCTGGCCGGAAACCGGATCCTCGACCTCGGCTGCTGCCGCGGCCTCCTGCTGGAGCGCTTCCGGGGCTATCCGGGGGTCGAGCTCGCCGGGCTCGAGCTCGATCCGGCCGAGATCGACCGCGCCCGCGCGCGGGGCCTCGAGCCGGTGCGCGAGCAGATCAACCGGTTCGAGGACGGGCGGATCGTCGCGCGCCTGCCGTTCGAAGACGGCAGCGCCGATGCCGTCCTCGCCGGCGAGATCATCGAGCACGTCGTCGACACCGAAGGGTTCCTGCGGGAGATCGCTCGCGTGCTCTCTCCGGGGGGTGGGGTCGTCCTGTCGACGCCGAACATCCTCTGGTGGAAGCACCGGCTGCGGCTGCTCGGCGGGGGCTATCCCGATGCGCTCGAGTATCGCCTCAAGTACGGCGAGGACTTCGGCCACGTGCGCCTCTTCGGGCCGGTGCAGCTGCGCTCGCTGCTCGAGGAGACCGGTTTTGCCGACGTTCGCCTCGCCGGCGGGCGCCTGGGTCCGATCGCCAGCCTCGCGCGGCTCCCGGGCCCGGCCGCGCGGGCCCTCGATCGCGCCGCCGACGCCTCGCCCGCGCTCAGCGACACGCTGATCGCGGCGGCACGACGACGGTAGCGGGAAAACCAGGAAGCGTGGTCGGAAGGAGTTGGCAGTCCGAAAGCTCTCCGCAGGTTCTCATCAATCTGCGGAGCTATACCAGCCAGGGGGGCCAATGGGGGGACGGGAGTCCCCCCATTCGAGCGGAGCTTGCTCCGCGATACCTACGGTCCATGGAAACACCGGGGGGACTCGGGGGGCGAGAGCCCCCGGAAAAGCGAAGCGCTCAATGCCGCGCTAGCGGCCCATCCGACCCCTAGGAAACCGCTGGAAGTGAGGGAAACGGCCCGCCCGGTAAAGGCGGAGGCGCTGCTGCGGCTGGGCGTCGAGCCAGTCGGCGAGCTCGCGGTAGCTCACACAGCGGACCTCGGGAAGCCGGCACGCCCGGAGCAGAAAGCGCGCGAGCGCGTGGTCGTACGCCCAGTGGTTCCACCTCTCGAAGTGCCAGCCGAGGGGCAGCGGAGCCCGGTTGCCGTAGTAGCTCGCCTGGAACGCGTGCCAGAGGGTGCGGTAGGTCTCTTTCGCAATCGCGGGCGCTTCGGAGACGTCCACGGATCTGGCGCTCGTCTGGTTCGCGAAGAAGTTGTAGTCCATCGAGATCACCTTGTAGGTGTGGCCGACGAGGGGGACCATGACGAGGGGGATGTCCCAGATCCCGAGCTCGCGATGGGGCCAGTCGCCGAGAACGCCGACCCGGCTCGCGTCGTAGCGGAAGCCACGGCGGGCGAGCACGCGGTTCAGGATCCGGAGGTTTCCCTGGAGGCACGGTGTGCGCTCACCCACGATCTCCGCTCGCCCGAACGGCAGCTTCACCGGCGGACGCAGCCGGTTGTTCGCGTTGACCCTGAAGAGGAGCCGATCGAACTGGTCGAGCTCTCGGCGCCAGTCGGCGGCGTTCCACTCGCCCACGTTGCCGCTGTACGGCGCGCAGAAATGACCGTTGAAGTGCGTTCCGATCTCGTGGCCGGCGCGGTAGGCGAGGGCCATCTGTTCGAGCATGCCGCGCACGATCGTCCGCGCCGACAGCGGCCCCTCGGGCTGGGCGAACCCGATGTCGGAGGCGCCGGGCGCGTGCCGCGGCGGGCGATACAGGTTCCGGCGCGCCTCGTCGAGCAGGTAGACGCCGCTGACGAAGAAGGTGAAACGCGCGTCGGCCCTGCGGCCGATCCACCGCCAGTACGGCCAGAGCTTCGGCCCGCCGGATCCGTCGAACGAGACGACGATGAACTGCGCGGGGCGGCGCCGGTGCGGCGTGAGCGCCGGCAGCTTGCCGCCCGCGTACGCGCCGCGCGCCTGTCCCGTCGCGCCTTGAGGGCCGAATCCGGCCAACGCGAACGTGACTACGGCCGCCACTAGTGCGGCGAGAGCGATCACCAGCCTTGGCCGCCAGACCCACCGGCGACGCTGAAGGCGGCGCAGCTCCGAGAGCTCCATTCGCCCATCGTCCGCGGCACGGCTTCACCGGCGGTCGAGGCCGGGTACATCGCCCGCACTAGAGCTCCGCGTAGAGGGCGAGCGTGCGCTCGACCATCCGCTCGACGGAGAACTGGTCGCGAACCCGGCTCTTCGCTTCGGCAGCCATCCGGGCGGCGGCGTCGGGGTCGTCCAGGAGGCGGCGGATCGCGGCGGCGAGGGCGCCCGCGTCACGCGGGGGCACGAGCAGGCCGGTCTCACCGTCGACCACTGTCTCTCGAATCCCGCCTACGGGCGTGGCGACGACGGGGATCCCGGCCGCCTGGGCCTCGATCACGGCCAGGCAGAGGCCCTCGAAGAGCGAGGGGAACGCGAAGACGTCGAACGAGGCGAGCAGATCTGGCACGTCGTCGCGCGCCCCGGTGAAGAGAACGCGCTCGGCGACGCCCAGCTTCGCGGCGAGCGCCTCGAGCTCCGGCCGGAGCTCGCCGTCGCCCACGATCGCGAACCGCGCCTCGGGGAGGAGCGAAGCCGCCTCCAACAGGTAACGCTGCCCCTTCTGTTCCGCCAGGCGGGCGACGGTGCCAACCAGCGGGCCGTCCCTGGGCAGGGTCGGCTTCCCGCCGGCGAAACGATCGAGATCGATCCCGAGCGCGATCACGTGCGCCGGCTCGCGCCCGTCCTCCGCGCGCTGCGACTCGGACGTGTAGATCACCTCCGGCCGCGCCGCCCAGCCGAGCCGAGACCAGAGCCGGCCGGCGAGGTTGTCCCGCCGCGGCAACTCGGGGGTGTGATGCGTGACGATCAGCCGCGGCACCCGCGCAAGCCTGGCCGCGACGAGAGCCGGCGGCCAGACGTCGGTGACGTGGGCGACGCTCGGACGGAGCCGCCGCAGCAGCCGCGTGAGCCGGGCAGTTAGTAACACAGTGTTACTTGCCCCGGCGGGGACGATCACGGTCCGAACGCCGAGTTCTTCGAACCGCTCGACGCCGGGATGGATCAGCACCGCCTCGTCGCCGAGCGCGCAGGCGACGGCCGCCACGTACTCCTCGACGGCGCCCCAGGCGCCGGCGCCGTGGAGGAGGGCGATCACGCGACCACCTCGTCGAGGAGCTCGGCGAACTCGCCCGCGGTCCGCTCCCAGGTGAATTTCGCGGCCTGCTGCGGGCCTTTGCGGCGCAGGTCGGCGGCCAGCTCCGGCTCTCCGAGCACACGGGCGAGCGCGTCGGCGAGCGCCTCGGGCGACCGCGGATCGCAGAGCAGCCCGGCCTCGCCCACGACCTCCGGAATCGACGAGGCCTTCGATGCGACCACGGGCACGCCCGACGCGAGGGCCTCGAGGGGCTGGTAGCCGAACCCCTCATAGAGCGTCGCGTCGAGATATGCGGCAGCGGCGCGATAGTGCGCCGCGAGCTCCTCGTCGGTCAGCCGCCCGGTCAGCTCGACCCCGTCGAAGCGCCGTTCGCCCAGGTCGCCGCCGATCACGAGGCGGACCGGCTCGGGCAGCCGGGCCCGCGCCAGCCTGAACGCCTCGACCACGGTCTGTGTGTTGTCCCTGGGGTCGGTCGAGCCGAGATGGAACACGTAGCGCTCGGCGGCCGGCTCCCCCGGCGAGAACCCCTCCGACAGGCCCGGATAGATCACAGGTACCCGACCGCTCAGTTCCGGCAGCGCCTCCTCGAGCTCGCGCCGAGTGGCCTCGGAGCCGGCAACGACGCGCGCCGCGCGCCGCAGGCTCGGCTTCCAGAGCGCCGCGGTGAAGAAGTCGCTCCCTCGCTGCCACACACCCCGTGCCTGGGCCATCCGGTGGGTGGGGAGCTCGAAGAGCCAGACGACGTACCGCGCATCGCCCCAGAGCGGCAGACGGTCGGTGAGGGTGACCACGGCGTCGAGACCGAGCCGGCGGGCGGCTCTCGGCATCCCCCACTGCTGCCAGAGCAGGAACGAGGGCTCGCGGATCAGCCCGGGCTTCGCGTCCCCCACCACCCCCTGGCCCTCCGGCCGAACGAAGGCCACGATCTCGTGCCTGCCGAGCCGGGCGAGCTCCCGAGCCAGCATCCGCTCCGACCGGGCGTGCCCCTTGCCGGCGGGCGACGCCTGGATCGCGTCAATCCCGATCCGGGCCACGGCGCCGTGCCCGCAGCCGCCGCACGAGTTCTTCGGGCAGCAGGCTCTTGAGGGCGAGGGAGAGCGATCGACGAGACGCGTTCCTCGGGGACATGGCGAGCGCGCGCCAGAGCAGCCGCCGGGCGCGCGGCAGCTCGAGCGCGTCGTAGAGGTAGTCCGCGGCCGCGATGTAGGCGCTCGAGCGTCCCTGGGCGGCAAACGGCCGCAGCGACGGCGGCAGGGACTCCGAAGCGAGGAACTGATCGGCGAAGCGCAGGAAGTCCTCGGCTTTCCGGACGCCGCTGCCCATCGTCTTCGAGGCCGGATGCTCGCGGTAGGTCGACAGCGGCACGTCGATCCGCCTGACCGGCCCGACCGCCGACAGGCGGAGATAGAACTCGAAGTCGAAGAAGTAGTAGCCGCCCTCGTTCAGCGGGCCGGCGGTCTCCCACGCGGAGCGGCGCCACATCGAGCTCGGCTGCACGACGTGGTTGTCGCACGCGCGCACCATCCGCTCGGGATCCCACGGGCGCGACGGTAGAGCGCCCGTGCGGCGCGACTCGGCGTCGGTGTAGACGGCGTCGCCGTAGACCATCACCAGCGCGGGGTCGCGTTCCAGCTCGGCGACCATCGTCGCGACCGCTCCGGGCAGGAGCGTGTCGTCGGAGTTGACGAAGGCCATCAGCTCGCCGTGCGAATGGGCGAAGCCGCGGTTGATCGCGGCCACCTGTCCCGCGTTCTCCTGGGCCGTCCACCAGGCCAGTCCTTCGGCGTAGCGCCGGACGATGTCGACGCTGCCGTCGGTCGAGCCGTCGTCGACGACGATGTACTCGATCGGTGCGTAGTCCTGGTCGAGCACCGATCGGATCGTCTCCTCGAGGAAGGCCGCCTGGTTGTACGAGGGCGTCACGATGCTGACGAGCGGCCTGCTCACTCGGCGACGAGCTCCTCGTAGAGCTCCGCGAACCGGCGCGCCTCGAGCTCGGCCGAGTACTCCTGCTCGGCCACCTCGCGGGCCCGGCGGCCGAGCCGCTCCCGGAGCTCTCGATCGCCGAGGAGCGTCCGGATCCCCTTCGCCAGCGCGGCCGCGTCTCCGGGGGGCGCGAGCCAGCCCGTCTCCAGATGGCGGACGGCGTCGCCGACACCGCCCACGTCGAAGGAGACGACGGGCGTCCCCGACGCCATGCTCTCGATCACCGCATTCGGCAGGTTGTCGGCCAGCGTCGGGAGCACGAAGAGGTCGGCAGCCGCGTAGTGGCGCGCCAGGTCTCCCTGGCCGTCGCCGTGAACCACGAGCTGGTGCTCGAGGTCGACCTGCGCGAGCGCCCGGT
Organism: Gaiellales bacterium; assembly: GCA_038237665.1. GTDB lineage: Bacteria > Actinomycetota > Thermoleophilia > Gaiellales > Gaiellaceae > JBBRYK01. Next base: position 23,030 of record JBBRYK010000023.1, read on the forward strand.
CGAGCAGCTCCCGGCCCTTGCGGCGATCGGCCAGGTCGGGCGCCGAGAAGAGCACGACAGGCCGATCGTCCAAGCCGAGCGCCGCCCGCGCCCCGGGATCGGGCCGGAAGGCTTCGAGGTCGACCCCGTTCGGAATCCTCCGCACCGGAAACCGCGAGAGCAGCGGACTCTCTCCGGCCAGCCGCTCGAGCCAGCTCGAGGGTGCGACGACCGTCAGCCGCGACCGCCCGTACACCCGCCGCTTCCACCGCCAGAGCAGCGCCGTCGTGTCCCGCGGGAGGCCCGGATACTCGTGCAGGTACGGGCACGACCCGCAGCCATAGCGCCAGCGCTCGCAGTCGTACGAGTACGCGACGTGGCCGGTGAACGGCCACATGTCCGAGAGCCGCCAGACGACCGGCCGGCGGCGCGACAGCATCGGCAGCGCGGTGTGCGAGAAGTAGCTGCCGTGGGTGTTGTAGAGCTGGACGACGTCGCAGGCGCGGAACCACGGATCGCCGGCGACGCCGAACGACGAGGGGTAGAACGCGTACTGGAGCCCGAGCGGGTCGGCGATCGCGCCGCAGGCACGGTCGGCCGCACGCCAGCCCGGGCCCCGCTTGATCGAGCGGACGTCGGGATCGCCCGACTGCGGCCGGCCGACGAGCATGCGCGAGGAGTGGCCGAGGCCGCGCAGCGTCGAATGGAGGCGATACGCGGACACGGCGGAGCCGCCCTCCGCGTCGGAATCGCTGATGTGCAGGACGTTGAGCGCCATCGGCGCCGCTAGCATAGGCTCGCCCGCCTGGGCCCACTTCCCGTGAAGCGCCCGCCTGTCCCCGTCCTGTACGTCCACCACCGCTCCGAGCTGGGCGGCGCTCCCGCGAGCCTCTCGTACCTGATCCGGGAGCTGGACGAGCAGGAGTACGAGGCCCACATCTATTGCCCGCCGGGCCCCGCCGCAGAGCTTTTCCGGCAGGCCGGCGCCAAGGTCCACACCGGTCCCGTCGCCGGTTTCACGCACATCTGGGCCAGCACGTACCGCGGCCGGCGCTGGCTCCTCTTCCTGCGCGAGCTGGGCCTGCTGCCGCAGCACGTGATCCGCTTCCGGCGCACGCTGCGACAGGGCCGCTACGAGCTCGTCCACTTCAACGACTCGCCGCTGATTCCGGCGGCCTGGCTCGCGCGCCGCGAGGGCCTGCCGGTCGTCTGGCACCTCCGCTCGGCCCTCCCCGACGGCGGGCGCGACCGCCGTTCCGGCCTCGTCCGGACGGCGATCAGGCGCTTCGCGACCACGTCGATCGCGATCAACCACGACGTGGCGGGAGTCTTCGGCGTCGGCTCGACGGTCGTCCCGAACTCCGTCGACCTCGATCGCTTCAAGCCAGGCGATCCGGTCGAGGCCAAGGCGGCGCTGGAGCTTCCGACCGATCTGCCCGTGGTCTCCTACTTCGGGTTCGTCTACCCGTCGAAGGGCTTCCGGGAGTTCATCGAGGCCGCCGCGCTCCTGCGCGACCGTGGGCTGGAGGCGAGCTACCTGATCGTCGGCGGCGCCGTCCGCGGCGAGGAGTTCTTCCGAACGGTGGTGGGCCGGAGCCTCCAGCTCGCCGACCTGACCCGCGACTACGAGTCCGAGGCGAAGGCGCTGGTCGAGGAGCTCGGCCTGGACTCGGTCGTCCGCTTCGTCCCGTTCACCCAGGACACGGCCAACCTGTACCAGGCAACCGACGTCGTCGTCGCGCCGTCGCAGGGGCCCGAGCTCGGCCGGCCGGTGATCGAGGCTGCGGCCAGCGGCGTGCCGGTCGTCGCCTCCGGGTCGCGCACCGGCGGCGGCGTCGTCGTGCCCGGCGAGAGCGGAATCCTGGTCGAGGGCTACGGGGCCGGCGCCCTTGCGGACGCCGTCGAGGAGCTCCTGCGCGACGACAACCGGCGCCAGGGCCTCGGCCGCGCGGCCCGCGCCCATGCCGAGGAGAACTTCGATCCGGCCAAGAACGCGCGACGGATCGAGTCGATCTACCGGCGGATCGCGCCGCCGCGGACACGCATCCCGATCCTCTACGTCCACCACCGGCCGCAGCTCGGCGGCGCCCCCTCGAGCCTTGCGCAGCTGATCCGGCACCTCGACCCCCGCTTCGAGCCACACGTCTTCTGCCCGGAAGGCCCGGCCGCGGAGCTGTTCGCGGAGGCCGGTGGAACCGTCCACACGGGCGAGGTCTCGATCTTCGCGCACGTCTGGGATAGCCCCTACGAGGGCCTGCGCTGGCTGATCCTCGGCCGGGAAGTGGCCGCACTGCCGCCGCACCTGCTCCAGCTCTCCCGCCTGATGCGCCGGCACCGCTTCCCGCTCGTACACCTGAACGACTCCCCCCTCCTCGCGGCCGCGCGCGTGGCCCACATCCACGGGGCGAAGGTCGTCTGGCATCTCCGCTCGGCCCTCGCCGGCGAGGGACGCGACCGCCGCAGCCGGGCGATCGCCGCGCTGATGGAGCGCTGGGGCGACGCCGCGATCGCGATCGACCGCGACGTCGCCGCCCGCTTCCCGATCCGGCTGCCACTGACGATCGTGCACAACAGCGTCACGCTGCCGACCGCCTCGGCGAACGGGACCGGCCGCAAGGCCTCGCTCGGCCTTCCGGACGACCGCGTCACCGTCGGGTTCGCCGGCTTCGTGCGGCGCCAGAAGGGTTGGCCCGAGCTCGTCTCCGCCGCCGAGATCCTGATCCACGAGGGCACGCCTGCCCACTTCGTGATCATGGGCGGAGGTGTCCGTCCGCCCGAGTACTTCCGAACGATGCGTGGACGGGCGCTGGCGGCCGCGAACCTGCTCACCGACGAGGAGTCGGCGATCAAGGAGCTCGTCGCCGCGAAGGGCCTGCAGCCTCACTTCTCGTTCCTGCCGTTCACGGCCGAGACGGGCGAGATCTACAGCGCCCTCGACGTCGTCACCTTCCCGAACCAGGGCGTCGGGCTGGGGCGACCCGTGCTCGAAGCGGCCACCTACGGGAAGCCGGTTGTCGCCTCGGGCTCGGACCGGGGTGCGGGCGTCCTCGTGCCCGGCCGCACCGGGCTGCTCCTCGACGACGCCAGCCCGCCGGCGATCGCGGACGCCCTACGGATCCTCGTGGCCGACCCCGAGCTGCGTCGTCGCCTGGGCCATGCCGCAGAGGCGCACGCCCGTGAGCGGTTCGATCCGGCGCTGAACGCACGGGCGGTCGAGCGCGTTTACGACGAGCTCCTCGGCATCGCGGAGCCAGAGGCTAGTGACACGGTGTCACTTAGTCCCGACTCAGCGCTCGCCGAAGCTTCCCGCTGAAGCTCGCGTCCCAGTGACACGGGTGGACGAGCACGATCGCCTTCGTGCCCGGCCGTAGCTCACTCGGAGCGAGCTCGTCCGGATGCCAGCGGCGGCCGGCCTCGTCGTAGAACGAGTCGGCGTAGTAGCGGTCGTTGCCGAGGAAGTCGGCGTCGTAGGCGAGCTCGAGGTCGGCGAGGGTCGTACGCGCGAAGTCAGGCTCCCGCGGCTCCACGGCGCTGTTCGGGAAGCGCGGCACGGGGGGCAGGTCGGAGAAGACCTGGTGGTTGAAGGAGCGGCGCTCGTGCACCGCGCGAGACCCGTGGCCGGCGACACCGACCACCTCGAGGCCCGCTGAGCGGAGCCGGTCGAGCTCCCGTCGGAGCGCCTCGACCGGATCGCCCTCGACCGAGAGCGCGTCGTTGTGCAGCCCGATCTCGTGGCCCAGGCCCTGAAGCTCCCGCAGCACCGGCAGCGCCCCGGGGTAGTACGGCGCGGTATGCAGCGCGAAGTAGGTGGCGCGAAGCCCTCGTTCGGCCTCGAGGTGCCCCAGGACGAGCGCCGAGTCCGGCCTGGCATCGACGTCGTGCCGTAGCCCGACGACCGCCCGCTCGGCAGCCGGCGTCGCGTCGAGCTCGCGCAGGGGCACGACGGCAAGCGGGGCGAGGCGATCCAGAAACTCCGCATACGCGCCGTACGTGAAGCGGCGCTCGCGAACCGGCGCCGTCAGCCGCCGGAGCGGCCGCCGGCGGAGCAGGTCGGCGGAGCGCATCGGACCCCAGCGAGGAGCCTGGCTCATAGCGGCCAGTTTGACCGGCGCAGAGGGCTAACGAAGCCCGAACAGCCCAGGACTACGATATGCCCCCGTGACCGCGATTCTCGGGTTGAACGCGTTCCACGGGGACGCGGCCGCTGCGCTCCTCCTCGACGGCGAGCTCGTCGCCGCGGCCGAGGAGGAGCGCTTCAACCGCGTCAAGCACTGCGCCGGCTTCCCCGAGCTTGCGGCGGCCTGGTGCCTCCGGGACGCGGGCCTCGAACCGCAGGACCTGGACCACGTCGCCGTGTCCCGCGATCCCAAGGCGAACCTCGGCCCCAAGCTGCGCCGGACGCTCCTGCACGGAGCGAGCCCGCGCTACCTCCGCGCCCGGGTGGCGAACGCCGCCAAGGTCCGCGACATCCGGGGGCACCTCGCGACCGCCCTCGGCACCCCCGCAGACGCCTTCAAGGCCCGCTTCCACAACGTCGAGCACCACCAGGCCCACGTCGCGAGCGCCTTCTTCGTCTCGCCGTTCGAGGAGGCGGCCGTGCTCTCCGTCGACGGGTTCGGCGATTTCGCCTCGACGATGCTCGCGCACGGCCGCGACCGCTCGTTCGAGGTGCTCGACCGCGTGCTCTTCCCGCACTCGCTCGGGATCTTCTACACCGCCGTCACCCAGTGGCTCGGCTTCCCGAAGTACGGCGACGAGGGGAAGGTGATGGGCCTCGCCCCCTACGGGCGCCCGCAGCATCTCGACCAGATGCGCGAGCTCGTGCACCCCAACGGCAGCCTCTTCGAGCTCGGGCTCGAGTACTTCACGCACGACAAGGAAGGCGTCGACATGACCTGGGACGAGCAGACGCCGAGCATCGGGCGGATCTTCTCTGACCGGATGGTGGAGGCCTTCGGGCCGACGCGCGAGCCGGCAGCACCGCTCGAGCCGCTGCACGAGGACGTCGCCGCGTCACTCCAGGCGATGCTCGAAGAGGCCTACCTCCACGTCGTGCGTTCGCTTCAGGAGAGGACCGGGTCGAAGCGGATCTGCCTCGCCGGCGGGGTCGCTCTGAACGCCGTGGCCAACGGGCGGATCCGCCTCGAGACGCCGTTCGAGGAACTGTACGTCCAGCCCGCGGCGGGCGACTCGGGCACGGCAGTCGGCGCCGCCTACTACGTGTGGAACCAGGAGCTCGGCCGCCCACGGAGCTTCGTCATGGAGCACCCCTACACGGGCCCGGAGTACACCGATGCCGAATACGAGGCCGCACTCTCTGCCGCGGGCCTCAAGGCCGAACGGCTACCGGACGACGAGCTCTACCGGCGCGTCGCGGAGCGCATCGCCCGAGGCGACGTCGTCGGCTGGTTCCAGGGGCGGATGGAGTTCGGGCCCCGGGCACTCGGCAACCGCTCGATCGTGGCCGATCCGCGTCGCGACGAGATGAAGGACGTCCTGAACGCGCGGATCAAGCATCGGGAGCCGTTCCGCCCCTTCGCCCCGTCCGTCCTGGCGGAGGCAACCGGTGAGTGGTTCGAGCAGGACTACACCTCGCCGTTCATGGTGCTCGTCTACAAGACTCGGCCCGAGAAGCGCGAGCTGGTCCCGGCCGTCAACCATGTCGACGACACCGGCCGGCTGCAGACGGTGGAGCGTCACGTCAACCCGCGCTATTACGGTCTGATCGAGGAGTTCGGGCGCCAGACCGGAGTCCCGATCCTGCTGAACACCTCCTTCAACGAAAACGAGCCGATCGTGATGACGCCGGACGATGCCGTGGGCTGCTTCGCCAAGACGCAGATGGACCTGCTCGTCCTCGGGAACCACTTCGTCGCCCGGCACGCGTGAGCTCGAGCCCGTGATCGTCGACAGCGAGAGCGGGAGCGAGCCGCTCGCGTCGATCGCCACGGTCGAGCCACGAAGCGTCCGCATGGCCGGGGCGCTCGGCCTCCGCGAAGCCGGGCGCGTGCTCCAGGACTGGGTCACGCTGCTCCCGACCCAGATCATTCCGGCGATCGCCGGCTTCCTCGTGCTGCCGATCCTGGCGCGGCAGCTGGCGCCGACCGAGCTCGGCGTGCTCGCGATCTGCCAGACCCTGATCACGCTCGGCTGGGTCGTCTCCGCCCAGTGGCTGACGACGGCGCTCCTCCGCGAGCTGCCGTCGAGCCGTCAGCGCGGCGACCTGGCGGCCTTCTCGCACACGCTCCTGCGGGGACTTGGACTCACCGCCTTCGCGCTCGGCGCGTTCAGCGTGCTGATCCTGATCGCCTCGTTCCTGAGCGCCGCCGTCTCCAGGAACCTCTGGCTGATCATCGCCGCGGCCGCCGGCCTCGTGCTTCAGAACATCGCCGTGTCGCTCTTCAACGCGAGCCTGCGGCCACGGGCGTACGCCGTCGTGGACGTGCTCGCCCGAACCGGAGGAATCGGCCTCGGCGTCTGGCTCGTCTTCGAGGGCCACAAGGTGCACGGCTACCTGCTCGGGCTGGCCGTGTCCTCCCTCGTCGTCGGCACGGTCGGGCTCGTCGCCGGCTGGCCACAGCCTCAGCCGGGCGAGCCGGCAGCCCAGCGGCCGGAGCTCGAGTTGAACGCCTGGCTGCACTACGGCGCCCCGTACGCGATTGCGGGCATGGCCTTCTGGGGCCTCCAGCTGATCGACCGCTACCTGCTGGCGGCGCTCAAGGACACGGGCGCCGTCGGGGTCTACTCGGTGGGGGCGGTCATCGGCGACAAGGGCATCCTGATCCCGACGTTCGCGTTCGCGGTCGCAGCGCGCCCGCTGCTGATCACCGCGTTCGAGCGCCACGGCCGCGTGGAGGTCGAACGGCTGATGCGCGCCTACTCGCGGGTGGTTCTTCTCATCGGCCTGCCGGTGATCGCAGTCGCGGCTGCGACCTCGCACGTGCTGATCCCACTCCTCTCGAAGGGCTACTACGAGCACTTCTACGCCCCGGCCTCGCCGGTCGTCCCGATCGTGGCCGCAGGCTCGCTCATCTACGCGGTCAGCCGGGTGGGCGAGACGGGCCTGCTCGTGGTCGCGAAGCGGACGCGCCCGCTCGTCTACGCGGCGCTGTTCGGCCTCGTGGTGAACGTGGTCGCCAACCTGATCCTGATTCCGCCGCTCGGGATCAAGGGCGCGGCGATCGCAACGCCGATCGGCTATCTCGCGCTTCTCCTGGGGGTGCAGTGGTTCGCCCGGCATCACGCGACCTGGCGTTTCCCGTACATGACGCTCGTCCGGGGCGGGCTCGCTGCAGGTGTCGCCTACGCCGCAGCCAGGTTCGCGATGGCCGGCGTCGACGGGCGCCTCTCGAAGCTCGCCGTGGCCGCGCTGGCGTGCGGGGCCGCCTACGCGGTCTCGCTGGTGCTGCTCGGGGAGCGTCGCGGCGGCGAGGCAAGCGCGTCCGCGTAAGCTGCGAGCGTCGCCTCCGTCACCGGGTTCCACGAGAGGCGCTCGCGGGCACGTCGGCGCCCCGCCTCACCGAGGCGGCGGCGGAGGTCGCCATCGTGGAGGAGCCGAAGGAGGGAGGCTCGGAGCGCGGTGACGTCGCCGGGCGGCACGAGCAGCCCGGTCTCCCCGTCGACGACCAGATCGAGCAATCCGCCGACGGCCGAGGCGACGACCGGCCGACCGTGCGCCATCGCCTCCGCGCACACGACGCCGAACCCTTCCCGGTGCGACGGGCAGGCGACGATCGCAGCACGTCCGTAGAGACGCAGCAGCTCGTCGTGGGGAACCATGCCCAGGGCGTTCGGGACACGACTCCGGAGCGGCCCGTCACCCGCGACCACGAGCGCCATGTCCCGCGCGGCCTCGACCAGCTCGAGGATGCCTTTCTCGTGGGAAAGCCGCCCGGCGAAGAGGATCTGCGGCGGGTCTGCGGGCTCGGGCACAGCTGCGGGGATGTCGACTCCGCTCGGGATGACTCGGACGTCGCGGGCGCCGAGCGCGCGGGCCTCGTCCGCCAGCGCAGTCGACGCGCAGATCGTCAGCCGCGCCGCGCGAAGGATCGCGCGCGCGAGCGGTCGCGCTCGCCGGGCGAGCTCAACGTCGGTGCCCCAGAGCTGCACCACGAACGGCTTCCCTGTCGCCCGGGCGACCGCGCCCGCCGGCAGCCAGTGCGCGTGGACGAGGTCGGCGTCGCCGGCGGCACGGCGGGCCGCGCGCACGAAGCCGGCGAGGAACGCGGGCAGGAGAAGGATGCGCGCGGGCTGCCGGCGCAGGTTGCCCATCACGCCGGCGCCGTACGCGATCCCGTAGTTCCGGAACGACTCCGGCGAGACGACGTCGACCTCCAGCCCGCGGGCGCGAATCCGCTCGACGGCGTCCTCGACGAAGCGCCCGGCTGCGTCGCCGGGAAAGCGCGGATACGACGTCGTCAGGACGACGACCTTCATGGCACCGCGACCAGGGTTCCGATGCCTGCTTCGGTCAGTTCGTGCAGTTGCTCGTCGTCGGGGGCTTCGGACAGGCCCGCGAGCGAGTATCCGTGGGACGACAGCTCCGCCGCCAGGTCGTCGAGCGAGTGGCCGGCATCCCGCGCCCCCTCGTCCCACCACTCGACGAGGATCACGGGGCGGTGCCGCTCGATCGTCCGGCGGGCGCCGCGCAGGGCGGCCAGCTCGGAGCCCTCGACGTCGAGCTTCATCAGCGTCGGCGGGCTCAGGCCCTCGCTCTCGACGAGCTCGTCGAGGCCGACGCCGGAAACGGGCTCTAGGCCGACCCGGCTCAGGTGGGGTAGGCGGCGGTCGACGATCGAGTTGTTCCCGCTGGTTTCGTAGAGGTTCAGATCGAGCTCGGCTTCGCGGTCGACCACGGCCAGCCTGAACGGACGGACGTTCCGGAGCCCGTTCCGCGCGACATTCCGCTCGAGCACCTCGTACGTTGCCGAGGCGGGCTCGAAGGCGTACACCTGCTCGGCGGCCGCCGCAGCGCGGAGCGCGTAGTAGCCCACATGGGCGCCGAGGTCGTAGACGACCGGGGTTTGCTGCTCGCGGAGGGCGCGCACGAACCAGCGGACGACGTTCCGCTCGTAGTACGTCCCGCTGCGGAACGTCCATAGACGGGCACGCGGCACCTCGATCAGGAGGCCGTCCACGCGCAGGACGAGCCGGCCACGGAGCAGCTCGCCGGCCTGGAGCCGGGGGACGAGCCGCACCGCCTCGGCCCAGATCCGGGGCCGCAGCAGGCGCGGCGTCACCGCTTGACCACGGGCAGCAGGAGCTCGTACGCGAAGCGGTCGACGAGCGGCGCCCTCGTCTGCGGAACCGGCAGCGGGCGTCGCCCGAGCTTGTGCAGAACCTGGTTGACGCCGTGGTTGACGACCGAAGCGGCGAAGCTGCCGTACGCAGGCTCGAGCGGCTCTCCGCCCGCCTGGCGCGCGAGCTCCGCCAGCTCTCGGACGCTGAACGGCTCCTCGGTGCCGAGCGACCAGGTGCCGCGCCGCATGAGCGCGCCCTTCCAGAGCCGGTAGACGGGCGCGTGCCGGTTCGGGACGCCGATGAACGCCACACCGCCGGCCCGCAGCGGAACGAGATGCGCGGCGACGACCGCCCGCCGTCGCTCGCCCAGGAAGTGCTCGCAGAGGCCGAACGACATCGAGACGCCGAAGCGGCCGTGCAGCTCGGCTGGGAGGTCGAAGACGTCGCCGACGACGGTTTCCGCCTCGAGGCCGTGCGCGTGCAAGAGCTCGTCCGCTTGCCGGAGCGGCAGCTCGAGCTCGTCCAGCAGCGTCACGTCGGCGCCGCGCTGTGCGTAGAGAACACCGTTGAGGCCGCGACCCGCTCCCAGCTCGATCGCTTTCAGCCCCTCGAAACCCCCGAGCCGCTCCCGCACGATCCGTTCCTGGGCCAGCCAGCGCGGCGTGCGCGCCTCGGCGGCCGGTGCCCGCGAGTCGAAGGGCTCGCCGCGCCAGACGCTCTCCCAGTCGGCTGGGCGCTCGGCGCTCATCCGATCGAGGCTAACGCGAACTCGGGGTCGCGATACAGGACGTGGCCGCCGAGAGGCTGGCCGCGCCTGACAACGAGGTAACGGGCGCCGTACCGGCGCGGGATCGTGAGATCGCCGGTGCTCAGGAAGCGGCGCAGGTCGCGGATCCGCTGCTCGCGTCGGTTCGCCTTCGTGTCGGCGACGTGTTCCGGCGGCGCCACCGCGATGTACACCGGCGCATACGCGGCGATGCGGTAGCTCGTCTCGGCGTCGGCGTAGACCACCTGCCCTTTCAGCGGCTGGAGCGCCTGGATGAGCCCGGGTGTGAGGTCGTAGCGGTGCGCTGCCTTCCTCGGGCTCCAGTGCGAGAACCCGTGGACGACGACCGGGAGCACGAAGAGCAGCGCCGCGATCGGCACGAGGCCGCGGCCGCGGAGCTCTTTCCGCCCTTCCCAGATGCTGCCGGCCACCAGCGCCGCGAGCCCCCCGTAGAGCGCAATCCACGCCGCCGCGGGCGGTCCGCCCTCCCGGAGGCCGTAACCGAAGTCGCCGGGCCAGGCGAGCTGGAGGCCGATTCCCGCCCCGAGCGCCGCGGGTAGGACCAGCCACCCCGCGAGCCCGGCGAGAACGACCAGGCCGCCGGCGAACGCGAAGGCGAACGGAAGGAAGCCGGCAGCCCGGCGCGCCTGCGAAAGCGAGACGACGTCGGCGAAATGGGGGAAGACAAACGCGAAGAGGACGGCGCACAGGACTGCCACCGAGCCGCCGAGCACGAACGCGGCCCACTTCCGGCGCGCCGCGAAGACGGCGAGCGAGACGAGGACGAGCGCTGCGACCGCGACCGCTCCGCTCCGTGAGAGCACCTCGGGCGCCAGCCGGTACCGGTGCAGCGAGAAGACGTCGAGCTCGCTCATGTAGTGGCGGAGCGCCCGGCGCCGCTCGACGTCGTCCGGCGTCAGCGAAGCGGACGTGCGCGCGATCGAGTGCACCCAGAGCGCGACGCCCAGGGTCGGGACGGCGAGCGCGGCCCAGGCGATCGCCCCGCGGAGAACGTCCCTCCGGGCGATCAGCGCCCGCGCGACGACATATCCGCCGAGCGGGATGCAGACGAAGACCGCATACGTCGGATGAACGAGCCCGAGCGCGAGCCCTCCGACGGTCGTAGCCGCGAGCCAGCCCGCCGACCCTTTGCCAAGTAACACTGTGTTACTTGCCTTTGGTCCAACTGCGGCGTTTGCAGCGAAAAAGAGGGCGATCACGGCCGGAACAAGCAGCTGCCTCGTGGCCGTGGGCGGAAGGGAAAGGAAGACGTACGAGCCGCCGTGGCCCGGGGCGAAGGCGATCAGCGAGATCTGGGCCAGCAGGACTGCGAAGCCGGCCGCGACGGAGTCGAAGACGCGCACTCCCGCCTCGTAGGCGACGCCGAAGGCGAACGGCGCGAGCACGCTGGGCTCGTGCAGCACCACCGAAGCCGGATCGACACCAGCGACCTTGGCGACGAGCGCGAGGAAGCCGTGCCAGAGCGGGAACGCGTAGCCGGGGTGGAGCCCGCCGTCGCGGAACTCGTCCACCGAGCGGAGGTGCAGGTCGCCGAAGGCATCGAGCTTCCGGACCCGGGCGAGATGGAACAGCGCGTCGCCCCCCAGCGGTCCTGTGACGTGCCACAGGAGCGCTCCGAACAGGAGCCCCAGCAGGAGCACCAGGAACGTCCCGCGCTGCGGGAGGGCCGGCAGCCGCCGAAGCACGAGCGGCAGGGCCGCCAGCGCAACGGCTCCGAGCACGAGCAACGCGACCCAGACCGCGGTGTGCACCACGAAGACGAAGCCGAGCGCCAGGGTGAGCGCCCCGAACGCCCAGGCAAGCGTGGCCGCCGGCCCCGGCTGACGCAGCGCCCGCGCCACGAGGGCCCCCGGTGCAAGCAGGACGAGCGTCGCGAGGAGCAGGCGCAGCCAGAGGCCGACGCCGGTGTCCGGAAGCAGGCGCGCGAGGCCGAGCGCCGCCAGGACGGCGAACGCCCACGGCAGGCGCTTCACGAGCGGAGAAGCGACCCCGCCGACCCTGAAGCCAGCAGCCGCGCCGCCTCGGCATAGGACCGCCCGCGCTCGCCGCGGAAGAGCAGCCCGCGCAGGCGGAGGCTCGGAACGAGCAGCCGGCGGGCCCGCTCGGCCTCCCGCAGGCCCCGGTGCTTGGCGAGGAAGCGGAGGATCGCGAGCACGAGCTCGCCCCGGAGCGCCGTCCCGTGCGAGGCACCACCGACATGGACGAACTCCGCGCCGGGGAAGAAGAGCACGCTCCAGCCCGCCGCGCGGAACCGGTAGCACCAGTCGACCTCCTCGCTGAACATGAAGAAGTCCTCGTCGAAGAGGCCGACCGCGTCGGTCGCGTCACGCCGCACGAGCAAGGCCGGGCCCGCGAGCCATTCCGCTTCGGCGACCGACTCGTGGTCGAATCCGCCGCCGTGGTAGGCGTTGAGGGCCCGCGAGCGTGGTGCCAGCTTCCGCAGGAACAGGTACTCGGTCGCCAGCCGCCAGACCGTCGGATACCCGTTCACCGAGCGTTGCAGGCGGCCGTCGGGATAGCGGAGCCGGGGCCCGACCACTGCCGCCTCCGGATGCTCGTCTGCGAACGACACCAGCTGCTGCAGCCCGTCGCCCGTTGCCCAGGCATCGGCGTTCAGGAGCAGGAAGTAGCGGCCCGCGGCAACCCGCATGCCCGCGTTCATCCCTGCGCCGAAGCCGAGGTTCTCCTGCTCGACCACGCGAGCCTGCGGAAACCGCTCGCGGACGAGCTCGGGTGTGCCGTCGGTCGACCCGTGGTCGACGACGACGACCTCCCCGGCGCCCTCGACGCTCTCGAGGCACTGCTCCAGCCACGTGATGCTGTTCAGCGTCACGACGATCGCGGAGACGTCACGCGGGTCAGCCACCGGCGATCCGGGGCCTTGCGCCGCTCCGGAGCCCCTGCCAGGCGAGGATCACGGCTCCGGGCAGCGACAGCACGAGCGTGACGACGAAGAAGAGAAACCCGGTGGCGAACGCCGGGTCGGCACCGACGTGCAGGTTGCCGAGGAAGCTGACGAAGAAGCTTTCCCGAACGGCCAGCCCGTTGATCGTGAACGGGACGAGCATGACGAGGAAGAGCAGCGGCCCCATCACGTAGTAGGGC
>JBBRYK010000024.1:0-35790 GCA_038237665.1 Gaiellales bacterium
AGTGGTTCTGTTCGCAAGTTCTGTCACGCGGCGAGTGTGGTTGCGTGGCCGGGAGCGTTGAGCCGTTCGAGCAGCCGGTCAAGATCGTCGCGTGTGAACTTCCACTCGAACGGCTGGGCGACCTGCTCGTAGTGTCGTCCGAAGCCGAGGAGCCGCTCTTCGACGGCGGCGAGGTCGGCGAAGTCGTTCGGCTGCAGCACCTTGCGCTGGACGATCGAGAAGTAGATCTCGGTCTGGTTGAGCCAGCTGGCGTGGACTGGCAGGTGGACGAGGACGAGATTCTTGTAGTCGCCCTCGAGGCGGTCAATCGAGCTTTGGCCGCGATGCGAGGAGCCATTGTCGACGACCCAGAAGACGCGCCGGGCGGAGGCGTAGGGCTCTTGCGTCATCACCTGCGCGACCAGCCGGTCGAAGGGTTCGATGCCGCCTTTTGGCTCGCAGCGGTCGAACAGCTTCGCCTGGCGGACGTCCCAGGCGGCGAGGTAGCAGAGCGCGCCCATCCGCTCGTACTCGTGCTCGACCAGCTGGCCGTCGCCGCCCGCGATCGGCGCGGCCGACGGATGCAGGCGGGCCCGCGCCTGGATCGAAGGCTTCTCGTCGGCGCAGAGCACGAACTCGCCCGGGTGCAAGAGCTTCCCCTCGAAGCGGCCCGCGTAGAGGTCGAGCACCCGCGCTGCCTTCGCGCGGAAGTCGGGGTCGCGCGGGAAGATCCAGGAGCGGTAGTTCCAGGGGCGGATCGCGTCCTCGGCCAGCCAGCGCCAGACGGTCGCCCCCGACACCCGCTCGACGATCCCGCGCGCGACCGCCTCGCGCGCGATCTCGGCGCTACTGAAACGGGAGAGCGGAACGCCCCGCTCGCGCGGAAGCTCGCACGCGATCGCCTTCACCTCGGCCACCGCCTCGGGGGGAAAAGCGCCGCGGCCGGCCCGCTCGGGGACGATCCTCCAGCCCCTGCAGGCGCTCCTCATGGAACCGCTTGCGCCAGCGGCTCACCGCCTCCCTCGTCGTGTCCAGCCGCCTGGCGATCTCGGCGTTCTCGAGACCCTCGGCAGCCAGCAGCACGATCTTCGCACGCAGCACCTCCCGATACGCCCGCGCCTGCTGGCGTGCCCGCCGCCGCAGCTCCCCAGCTTCGCTCTCGCTCAACTCGATCCGATATGGAGTCTTCGCCATACCGCCGTCTTCGACACCGACGGTGAGGACCCTTCAAGCGATCGTGACGAAACTTATGAGCACGACCACTTAGGCGGTGGGAAGCAGGGACTCGGGAGCCGGCGCGCCGCGGAAGTTCCCGCCGAAGCGATCGCCTCGGAAGTGATTACCGAAGACGCCGTCGTCGTGCGGGCCGGGGAACTGCCCGTTGACGAGGTCGGTGATCTTGCTCTTGAGCTCGGTGAGCTCTTCGGTCGCCTGCTCCTTCGTCAGCTTGCCGCTCTTGACCGCCTCGTCGAGCCGTGTCTTCGCCGAGTCGACGAGGGCGGAGATCAGGCCGTCCACAGACTTGTTCTTGTCCTTGGCGATCGCGGCCAGGGTCTTCCCGGATTCGAGCTGCGTGCGCAGCTCCGCGTCAGTCAGGCCAAGGTACGTTGCCGCCACGCCGAGGTCGGCGCCGAACCCATGGTGACCCTCGTGGAAGCCGCGGGCGCCGGGCGCCAAGACGAGCGGAACGTCACCCGACTCGATCTTGGCCTTGAGATCGTCTCCTTGCTGCTTGGTCAGATTGCCGGCCGCGACCGCGGCATCGACCCGCTTCTCGAGCGCACTCTTGAGCGCGGCGCTCAGCTTGCTCGGCTGGATCCCGAGCTGGCTCGCGGCGTCGTTGATCACCGCCTGGCTCTCCTCCTTCGGCGATCCGAGCTGCGTGGCGGCGAAGGCAGCGCCTCCGCCGACGACGGCAAGGCCCGCGACCGCGCCTGCAACGAGCTTGAGTTTCACGTTCCGGTCCATTTCTTGCTCCTTTCGCTGATGCGTACGGAGCGATCGAACCAGCGCCACCTAAGACGATGCTAAGAAGCACCTAAGAAGCTGCGAAGAGGTTTCTAAGAAGGTGTCCGGTAGAGGACGCGTTCATCGCTCTCGTCACGCGCCGCCTCGCCGCCCAGAACGAGATGCTCCAGGTGCGCGAGCGTCTCGGCGAGGGCGAACCGGCGGAGTGACGGCGAGCGTGCATCGGGGAAGAGGTCGAACGCCAAGTCGGACGCCGGACGGGCCCGGGCATCGAGCGCCGCCCGCGTCTGCACGAGGCGCACGCGATGGTGCTCGAGTAGCTCGCGCGCCCGGCCGGCCGGGTCGTGAATGGGTTCGCCGTGTCCGGGATAGGCAATCCGCGGGGCAAGCTCGATGATGCGCCGAAGGGTCGCGAGATAGTCGGCGAGCGGGTCCGGGTTGGAACCGGGAAAGAGTCCGATGTTCGGCGTGATCGTCCTGAGCAGGGTGTCGCCGGCAACCAGGACGCCGTCTCGCAGCAGGCAGATGTGACCGTCGGCGTGACCCGGAAGGTGATGCACCTCCCAGCCGTCGACCCGGTCACCGTCGTCGAGCCGCTCGGGGTCTTCGGCGAAACGGACGATGCCGAGCACGTCCCGGTGATGCGTCGAGATCGCCGCGATCTCGTCCTCCCCCACGCCGTGAACGCGAAGGTCTTCCGCGACCCGCGACTCGGAGGCGTTGCCTTCCCCCCAGGTGCGAACGCAGTACTCGTAGTCGATCCGTCCCTGGTGGACGGGAGCAGCGGTGAGCTCGGCGGCATCGCGTGATCCACCCACGTGATCCGGGTGGAAATGCGTCACGACGACGTGCTCCACCGGCCCGTCGAGTGCGGCCAGAACCGGCGTCCAGCGCGCCTCGGCGTCCGGAAGCCCGAGGCCCGTGTCGACCAGGAGCCAACCGCCGTCCGAGGACCGGAGCACGTAGCAGTGGACGTGGTCGATGCCGAGCGCGAGGGGCTGAGTCAGGCGCAGAACGCCATCGTTGACTTGGAGTGAGCGGAAGCCGCGGAATATCATCGGCCCTTGGCTCTGCTTTCCGTCGAGAACGTCGAGCGCAGTTTCGGCGGCATCCTCGCGCTCGACGAGGTCTCGTTCGAGGTTCCCGGGGGCGAGATCGTCGGCTTGATCGGCCCGAACGGAGCGGGCAAGACGACGGCCTTCAACGTCATCACACGACTGTACAAGCCGGATGCCGGCCGAATCGTCTTCGCAGGCGAGGATCTGCTGCGCGTCCCTCCGTACAAGGTCGTGCGCGCCGGGATCGCCCGCACCTTCCAGAACGTCGAGCTCTTCTCGCACATGACGGTGCTCCAGAACGTCCTCGTCGGCGGTCACACGCGCTTCGAGTGGTTCCGGGAGGCCGCAGGCCGCGAGCGGGCGCTCGAGGTGCTCGAGTACGTCGGGCTGACCGGGGTTGCCGGCAAGCCGGCGCGCGGGCTCCCGTTCGGGACGCTGAAGCGGATCGAGCTGGCGCGCGCGCTCGTCTCCGGGCCAAAGCTGCTCCTGCTCGACGAGCCCGCCGGCGGGCTCAACCACGAAGAGGTCCACGCCCTCGGCGACTTCATCCAGAAGCTGCGTGACGACTTCCGGCTGACGATCCTGCTCGTCGAGCACCACATGAACCTGGTCATGCGCATCTCGCAGACCGTGCACGTACTCGACTTCGGCCGGTTGATCGCCAGCGGCCCGCCAGAGGCCGTGCGGAAGGACCCCGCCGTGATCGAGGCCTACCTGGGCCCGGAGACGCATGGCGCTCCTTGAGCTCGAGAACGTCGAGGCCCGCTACGGGCCGATCAAGGCCCTTCACGGCGTCGGACTCTCGGTGAACGAGGGGCAGATGGTCTCCATCCTCGGTGCCAACGGAGCGGGCAAGACGACGACGCTCCGAGCTATCTCGGGCATCGTTCGCAGAAGCGGCAAGGTGCTCTTCGCCGGGAAGCCTGTTCCGCGGGCCGCCGAGGCGATTGCCCGCCTTGGCATCGCGCACGTGCCGGAGGGCCGCGAGGTCTACGGCGAGCTGACCGTGTGGGAGAACATCCTCGTCGGCGCTTCCTGCCGGCGCGACCGCCGTGAGGCACGCCGCGACTGCGAGCAGGTCCTGGAGCACTTTCCCCGGATCGCCGACCGGCGCCGCCAGCAGGCGGGCACGCTCTCCGGCGGTGAGCAGCAGATGCTGGCGCTGGCGCGCGCGCTCGTCTCCAAGCCGCGCCTGCTCCTCCTCGACGAGCCCTCGCTCGGGCTGGCCCCGACCGTCGTCAGCGCGTTCTACGAGGTCGTCACGCAGCTGAACGCCGACACGGGGCTCACCGTGCTGATCGTCGAGCAGAACGCGAGCCTTGCCCTGGACGTCACCTCCCATGCCTACGTCCTCGAGGTCGGGCGGGTCGCGCTCGAGGGGCCGAGCTCCGAGCTCAAGGAACACGAGCGCGTCCGGGCGAGCTACCTCGGCTACTGATGCTGGCCTTCACCTGGACCCAGTTCTGGCAGCAGGTGGTCTCGGGCCTCTCGGACGGGAGCATCTACGCGACGCTCGCACTCGCGCTGGTCCTGATCCACCGCGCAACGGGTGTCGTCAACTTCGCCCAGGGCAACATGGGCATGTTCTCGACGTTCATCGCCTGGTGGCTGATCTATCAGGAGACCGGACCGGGGCTGACCTTCTGGCTCGGTTTCGCGCTCGTCACGCTGATGTCTTTCGTCGGCGGAGCAGTCATCTACGGAGTCGTCATCAGGCCGCTCCAGCGCGGCGGCGAGCTGGCAATCGTGATCGGCACGATCGCCCTGCTCATCCTGTTTCAGGGGCTCGCGGGCTGGATCTGGAACCCCGAGCCGAAGGCGTTCAAGAGCCCGTTCCCAAACTCGCAGCTGCATATCGGCGACGTCGTCATCAGCTGGCTTTGGGTCGGGACGATTCTCGTCTCGCTCGGCTGCGTCGCGGTCGTCTTCCTCTTCTTCCGGCTGACGCGAACCGGCTTGATGATGCGCGCCGCCGCCCTTCGGGCGAACACGAGCCGGCTGATGGGGATCCGGGTGACGCTGATGCTGGCGCTCGGCTGGGGCCTGGCCGCGGCCCTCTCGGCCGTGGCCGGAATGATGGCCGCGCCGAGCCTTGGCACGCTCGACCCGTTCTTCATGCTGAGCGTACTCGTCTACGCGTTTGCGGCAGCCGTCCTGGGCGGGATCGACAGCCCCATCGGAGCCGTCGTCGGGGCCTACATCCTCGGCGTCGGGATCAGCCTGCTCTCGACCTACGTCAACTACATCACGGTGGATTCGCAGCTCAACCTTCCTGTCGCGCTGGCGATCCTCCTGGTCATCCTCCTGTTCCGGCCGTCAGGTCTCTTCGGGCGCGCCGTGGTCAGGCGGGTGTGATGAGGCGGCTGATCCCGACTGTAGGGCTCCGTGCGATCCCCGTCGGGGCAGCGGTGGCGTTCCTCGCCACCTACCCGCTCTACCACTCGAACGTCGAGACGCTGAAGTTCACGTTGGTCGGCATCTACCTGATCGCGATCCTCGGCCTCAACATCCTGACGGGGTACAGCGGCCAGATCTCCCTCGGACACGGCGCCTTCATCGGCATCGGTGCCTACACGACGGCGATCCTGGTCGACAAGACCAGCCTCTCGGACGTGGCGACCATCCCCCTGGCCGGTCTCGTCGCGGGTGCGATCGGCTTCCTCTTCGGCTTTCCGGCACTGAGGCTCCACGGGGTTTACCTCGCGCTCGCGACGTTCGGCGCCGCCGTGGCCTTCATCCAGCTTGTCCAGTCCGTCCACTACCAGTCGTTCACCGGGGGTGCAACCGGCCTTTTCTACGGACTGCCCAAGAACCCGTACTACCTGACCTGGGGCATCGCGGCCGCGCTCTACGCCGCAGCCTGGCTTCTCGTCCACAGCAAGCTCGGCCGCGCGCTCACGGCGGTCCGGGATGCGCCGATCGCCGCGGTTTCGTCGGGGGTCAATCTGGCACTCGCAAAGACCCTGGCTTTCGGAATCGCGTCTGCGTATGCGGGCGTCGCCGGCTCGCTCCTCGCGATCCGGCTCGGGTCGGTGAACCCGTACAGCTTCCCCGTCGCGCTTTCGATCCTCCTGCTCACAGGGGCGGCGCTCGGCGGGCTCGGCACACTCAACGGCGTCGTCTTCGGTGCGCTCTTCATCCAGTTCGCGCCGGACTTCGCGATCGACCACGTTTCGAAGACCGCACCCGAAGTGGCCTACGGATTGATCCTCCTCGCCGTGCTCTTCCTGATGCCCGGCGGAGCAGGTGAGCTGCTGCACCGGTTGGGCGGCCTCTTGAAGAAAGCGGCAAAACCGCTGTACAGTCGAACTGCTGATAGGGCGGAAGCGGTGGTTACCTCAACAAGGAGCGACACATGAAGAAAGGTTTGCTCGCGCTGATCGCGGTCGGCGCGGCGCTCGTCCTCGGACTTCCGGCGGCGTTCGGCGGATCGTCGGCGGACCCCGGAGTGACCGCAAGGTCGATCACGCTGGGCGGGACGTTCCCGCTCACGGGTGCTGCGGCGAGCTACGCACCGATCCCCCGGGGGATGGCCGCGTACTTCAGTTACCGGAATGCGACCAAGGTCAACGGCAAGAGGGGCGCCAACGGCCGGCAGATCATCTGGAAGTTCTACGACGATGTCTACAACCCGACGAACACCGTCACGCAGACGCAGCGGCTCGTCGAGCAGGACCACGTGTTCGCCCTGGTCGGCGGACTGGGCACCGAGCCACAGGAAGCCGTTGTCGACTACGCGAACTCGAAGAAGGTTCCGCAGATCTATGTGTCCACCGGCGCGACGGAATGGGGCTCCAAGCACAAGGAGCACCCGTGGACGATCGGCTGGCAGCCTGACTATCAGGCGGAAGCAGCGATCTACGGCCGCTACATCAGAGACCACATCCCGGCCGCGAAGCTTGCCGTCCTCTACCAGAACGACTCGTACGGCCAGGACTACAACGCGGGCCTGGTCGGGGCGCTCGGGAAGGCGGCGGACGAGAAGATCGTCTCCACCCGCACCTTCAACGTGACGGACCCGTCGGTGACGACACAGCTCGTCGCGCTCCGGGCATCGGGAGCCGACACGCTGGTCATCTTCGCGACGCCGTCGAAGACGATCCAGACGTACGCCACGATCGCGCGGCTCGGCTGGAAGCCGGCACACATCATCCTCAACTCGGTCTCGGCGACGCAGACCTTCATGGGGATCGCCGTCAACCTCGCGGGTGCAGCGACGGTCAACGGATCGATCAGCGTCTACTACACCAAGGATCCGGCGAACCCATCCTGGGACAACGACGCGGGCATGAAGCTGTACAAGTCGATCATGGCCAGGTTCCTCCCGGACGCGGACGCCAAGAACGGCCTGTACCTGTACGGAATGGCGAAGGCATATTCGACCATCAAGGCGATCGAGGGGGCAGGCAAGAACCTCACGCGTGCGAGCCTGATGAAGTCGGTCGATCACATGACTGACACGACCAACCCCTTCCTCCTGCCGAAGGTCGTGGTCAAGACGAACGCGCCCAAGGACAATTTCCCGATCTCACAGCAGGCCCTGATCCAGTTCAAGGATGGCCAGTGGAATCCGATCAGCGGTCTGATCGACACGCGCCCGAAGGGCTAGCGCTGTTGTAGCGGCAAGTGCGCGGGGCCGGTTCGCCGGCCCCGCCGCGTTTCTGGGATGGACTTCGCCCTCACCCCCGAGCAGCAGCTGATTCGCGCCTCGGCGCGCGAGTTCTGCGACCGGGAGATCGTGCCCTTCGCGCGCGACTGGGACCGGGCCGAGGAGATGGACCGCGGCATCGTCGGGCGGCTGGCCTCGGTCGGCTTCCTGGGCGCCTCGCTGCCGGAGGCCTACGGCGGGCTCGGGCTCGACACCGTGTCGTACACGCTGATCGGCGAGGAGCTCGGCCGGGCGGACTCGTCCGTGCGTGGGATCGTCTCGGTCAGCAACGGGCTCGTCGGAAAGACCGTTGCCCGCTGGGGCAACGACGAGCAGAAGCGGGAGTGGCTTTCGCGGCTCTGCAAGGGCGAGGCTCTGGGTTGCTATGCCCTGACCGAGCCCGGTTCCGGCTCGGACGCGGCGAGTCTGGCTACCCGGGCCGAACGTGAGGGCGGCGACTGGCTGCTGACGGGCTCGAAGCTCTTCATCACCCTCGGGACCTGGGCGGCGTTCGCCCTCGTCTTCGCACGCACCGGCGAGGCTGGGCCGCGCGGGATCACGTGCTTCGTGGTTCCCACGGATGCGCCCGGGTTCTCGGCGACCCCGCTGAAGGGCAAGCTCGGGCTGCGAGCCCAGGACACGGGCGAACTGCATCTCGACGCTGTGCGCGTGCCGGACAGCGCACGGCTGGGAGAGGAGGGCAAAGGATTCCGCGTCGCCATGTCCGCTCTCGACAACGGCCGGATCTCCCTCGCGGCCGGGTGCGTCGGGCTCGCGCAGGGCTGCGTGGACACGTGTGTCGCCTACACGCAGGAGCGGAGGCAGTTCGGCCGGCCGCTCGCCGGCTTCCAGCTCGTTCAGGAGCAGCTCGCGCTGATGAGCGTCGAGACCGAGGCAGCTCGGCTACTGACGTGGCGGGCGGCGGCGCTGTCGGACGCGGGCGAAGCGCATACGGTGGAATCGTCGTACGCGAAGCTCTTCGCCTCCGAGACGGCGGTGCGGGCCGCCAACTCCGCCGTCCAGGTGCACGGCGGCTACGGGTACGTCGACGAGTACCCGGTCGGGAAGTACCTCCGCGACGCGCGTGTGACGACGCTCTACGAGGGCACCAGCGAGGTGCAGAAGCTGATCATCGGCCGCGCGCTGACCGGCGAGAGCGCCTTCGTATGAAGCTCGGCGAGCTCTGGGTGGAGGAGCAGGGTGCTGGGCCCGAGCTGCTGCTGATCCAGGGCCTGGGCAATTCCGGCTGGCCGGGGCGCAGGCAGGTGGCCGCGTTTCCCGACCGCCGGGTGATCTGGTTCGACAACCGCGGGACGGGCCGGTCGCCGAAGGATCCCCCGCCGGCGTCGATCGACCGGCTGGCCGACGACGCGGCCTCCGTGCTCGACGGGCTCCGCGTTGGCCGCGCGCACGTCCTCGGCCACTCGATGGGCGGCTACATCGCGCAGACACTGGCCCTCCGCCGGCCCGATCTCGTACGGTCGCTGGTACTGGTCGGCACCGGCGCCGGAGTACCTGGCCACGCACCGGTGCCTCAGGAGACGCTCGACGCCTGGCTCGCAAACGCACATTTGCCGGGCCCGGAGTACGTGCGCGCAACGATGCACTTCTCCCTCGCGCCGGGCTGGACCGACGCGCACGAGGACGAGTTCGAGCAGCTGATCGCCGAGCGCATCGAGTACCCAACCCCACCGGAATGCTGGTGGGCACAGTACGACGCTTGCGTGCGCTTGATCGAAGCGGGGTTGCCGATCGAGGGGATCTCCGTGCCGACGCTCGTCATCCACGGCGATGAGGATCGTGTCGTGCCGATCTCGAACGGGCGCTCGATCGCGACGCGGATTCCTCACGCCGAACTGCTGGTGCTCGAGGGCGCCGGCCATTACCCGTACTTCGAGCAGCCCGGGCCGTTCTACGCCGCAGTTCGCGACTTCCTCGAGCGCGTGGAAGCCGCGTGATCTTCCGGACGCCGGACGAGCGCTTCGAGGGACTGGCGGGCCTCCCGTTCGAGCCCCGCTACGTGGAGCAGGACGGGCTGCGCATGCACTACGTCGACGAGGGCGCCGGCGAGCCGATTCTGCTCCTGCACGGCGAGCCGACCTGGGCCTACCTGTACCGGAAGGCAATCCCGGCGCTGGCCGGGATCGGTCGGGTCGTCGCGCCCGACTATTTCGGCTTCGGCCGCTCCGACAAGCCGACGGAGATCGGCTGGTACGGCTACGACCGCCACTACGAGTCGATCGAGCGGTTCGTAGCGGCGTTGGGGCTCGAACGGCTGACCGTTGTCGTGCACGACTGGGGCGGGCCGATCGGGTTCCGGTTGGCGGTTTCACGGCCGGAGCTCGTCGAGCGGCTCGTCGTGCTCAACACCGGGATCGGGGCCGGAGCGCCTTCGGAGACGTGGCTTCGGTTCCGGGCGATGGTCCGGCGCGTCGGTCCGGAGCTGAGCGCCGCGCGCATGGTTGCTCCCGGCTGCGCCCGGGAGTTGAGCGATGAAGCCGCCGCGGGCTACGACGCGCCGTTCCCGACGCCCGAGTCGAAGGCCGGGCTGATCGCCTTTCCGGAGCTCGTCCCGACCGAGCCCGACCATCCGTCTGCGGCAACGATGATCGAGGTTCGGGAGGCGCTCCGGGGCTGGGACAAGCCGGCGCTCGTCCTCTTCGGAGACTCGGACGCGATCTTCCCGCCCGAGGCCGCCGAGCGGATGGCGCAGCTGCTCGCGGGCGCCGGGCCGGCGGAGCTCGTGGAGCGCGCAGGCCACTTCGTGCAGGAGGACACGGGTGAGGAGGTTGGCGCGCGGATTGCCGCATGGCTCAGCTCGCCGGGCGGTTGAGCAACTCGATGTCGGTGTAAACCTTCTCCCCCCGAAACAGCCGCTTCTCCGGGTCCCAGGGGAAGAAGATGACCACGTTCCAGGTCAGTCGCTCGCCCGTCGGCTCGTGCTCGAGCCAGGCCGCCTGGTGCGTACCCGTCACGCGGGCCTCCTCGCAGACGCCCTGCGGGCCGACGATGATGTCCGTCAGGTCGAAGTGGATGTCGGGGAAGGCGGTCAGCAGCTGCATGTAGAAGCGCGCGGCGCCGTCGTGCCCCTCCCAGCGGTGACCGCTCGGCCGTAGCTCGTAGACGCAGTCCTCGGTCAGCGTCGAGATCAGGACGGGCAGATCGCGGCTGTCCTCCGCCAGCGAGTGCCGCTTCCAGAGCCCGCGGATCTCGTCGTACTCCTCCGGAGAGAGATCGCGGCGCAGCAGCTCGACGACCTCGTCGTGCTCGACGTGCTCGATCTGAGTCATGGCAACCTCGCTTTCCGATACGGCAAATACTGAGAGTAGAGCTCTTCCATCGTTGTTCGGCGCCCGGCGGAATGAAGCGGGTCGTACGGCGTGTAGTTCACGGTGCGGATGATCCATTCCCGGCCGACGTCGAGGATGTTGATGCAGGCCGGCGCCTGCTCGAAGCCGCCGAAGAACCTGCCCTCGCCAGCAAGCGCGTACGAGAGGATCGCGCGGTTGACCCCGCCGTGCAGCACCGCCAGAACCGTGTCCCATTCCGCGTCCTCGATCAGCCGTTTGACGGCCGGCACGACCCGGTCGAGCAGCGAGCCGAGCGTGTCCCCGCCGATGAAGCGCGTGTCGAGCGGCGCGGCGCCGCGAAAGGCACCGGTAAAGGCTGCTTCGAGCTCGTCATCCGCGATGTCGCTCAGCCGGCCTGCCTCGACCTCGCGGAGCTCCGGCCACGATTCGATCTCCGCGTCCGGCGCGACGATTCGCGCCGTCTCGATCGTCCGCAGGAGCCCGCTCGTCACGACCCGGTCGAAGCGGACGCGCTCGAGAGCGGCGGCCGCCGCGCGTGCCTGCTCCACCCCACGCTCGGTGAGTGGCACCTCCGCGGCCTGCACCGGCGCGCCGTCGGGCCCGAAGTACGCCACCTCGGCGTGGCGCATCAGGTAGACCCGCCGCCTCATGAGACCAGCGAGAGCGCCGTCTCCGCGAGCAGCGGAACCCCTTGCTCGAACCGGGCAGCGTGGGCGTCCTCGGCGGCGAGCTCGCCGCGGATAAACCGGCCGTAGATGGCCTCGCAGAACACCGCCGCCTTCCAGAGCGCGAGTGCCTGGAACCACGGGAGCGGCTCGACGTCGCGACCGCTGCGTTCGACGTAGCGTTCGACGAGCTCTTGCTTGGACGGGAACCCCGGGTTCGCCGTCATGGGGGAGGTTCCGAGGGGATTCGCCTCTCCGCCGGGCTCGCTGTACATCGCCAGCAGATAGCCGACGTCGGCGCGCGGGTCGCCGACGGCGCCCATCTCCCAGTCGAGGACGGCGACGATCCGGCTCGGCTCGCCGGGCGCGACGATCGTGTTCCCGAGCCGGTAGTCGCCGTGGACGACCGCGAGCGGCAAAGGCTCGGGCACGTTCTCGGCGAGCCACGCGCCAACCTGGACGACGGCCGGCAGCTTTCGGGTCTGGTTCACCTCCCAGAGCTGGGAGAAGCGCCTCACCTGGCGATCCAGGTAGCTGCCCGAACGGATGAAGTCGGAGATCCCGGGCGCGTTCGGGTCGACGGCATGAATCTCCACGAGTGCGTCCACGAGGTCGAAGCCGAGCCGCCGGCGGGCCTCCTCGTCCTCGAGGCCGGACGGAAGGGTGTCGGTGATGACGTCCCCCTCGAGGAAGTCCATGACGTAAAAGGGCACGCCGAGGACGCTCTCGTCCTCGCAGACGGCGCGGATCGTCGGGAGCCGGACACCGTGGGGCGCTAGTGCGAGCTGGAGCCGCGCCTCACGCACCATGTCGTGCGCGGAAGGCGGCAACGGCGGCCGCGGGGGCCGGCGGAGCACGAACCGCGCGTCGCCGCGCTCGAGCAGGAACGAGAAGTTCGAGCCGCCGCCCTCGCCGATCCTGCTAGCCCGTGTGGGGCCCGATCCGAGCCCATGCTCGTCGAGGAACGCCTCGACGTTCTCGACGACGAGCAGCGGAGAATTCGAGGCCGTCACCAAGCCGACTGGCCGCCGTCGACGACCAGGGTGTGCCCCGTGACGTAGTCGGAGGCCGGCGAAGCCAGGAAGACGACCGCGCCCTTGAGGTCGTCGGGGCCGCCGAAGCGGCGAAGGGGAATGTGGTCGTACAGCGCCTCGCCGTGATGGTCGAGGACGAAGTTGGACATGTCCGAGGGGAACCAGCCCGGCGCGATCGCGTTCACGTTGATCCCGTGCCGGGCCCACTTCGTCGCGAGGTCGCGCGAGAACGAGACGACCCCGCCCTTGCTCGCGTTGTAGGCGATTGCGTTCATCACCTCGGGAGGCCCGCCTCTCAGCGCCGCCACGGAGGCGATGTTGACGATCTTGCCGCCGGTTCCCTGCTCGATCATCACGCATCCAACGGCCTGCGAGCAAAGGAAGACTCCCGTCAGGTTGACGTCGATCACCTTCTGCCAGCCCTCGAGCGGCGTGTCTTCCGGCCAGCCGCCCCAGACGGTCCCCGCGTTGTTGACGAGGATGTCGACCTGGCCGAAGTCGTCGCGCGCGCGGGCGACGACGGCCTGAACCTGTTCGGGTTCGCGGACGTCACAGCCGAGCCCGAGCGTGCGCACGCCTAGCCCCCGGAGCTCCTCCGCTGCCTGTTCGCAGCGTTCCGCCTTGCGGGCGCAGAGCACCAGATCGGCTCCCGCCTCCGCGAGCGCCTCGGCCATCTGCCGTCCGATCCCGCTGCCGCCGCCGGTGACGATCGCGACCTTGCCGGAGAGGTCGAACAGCTCGGGCGCGCGGGTCACAGGACGAGCTCCGCCATCGTCCGCAGGGTCTCGTTGTCGCGGGCCGAGACCATCAGCGTGGTCACGCCGGACTCCCGCCACGCGTCGAGTCGCTCGGCGATTCGCTCCTTCGGGCCGATCAGGGCGACCTCGTCGGCGAGAGCGTCCGGCACGGCCGCGGCCGCCTCCATCTTCTTCCCGTCCAGGTACAGCGACTGGATCCGCTCCGCCTCTTCCTCGTACCCGTAACGGCGGATCAGGCTGTTGTAGAAGTTCTTGCCGCGCGCGCCCATCCCCCCTGCGTAGAGCGCCAGCTGCGGCTTGACGATCCCGTAGCCGAGCTCGAGGTCGTCGGTGACGACGGCGGGCACCCAAGCCGCGACGTCGAACGCGGCCGGGTCGCGCTTTCCGCGGGCGAAGCCCTCCTCCAGCGACGGCCCGAAGGTCTCGCGAAAGCGAACGCCCGAGCCCCAGACGAGCAGCCAGCCGTCCGCGATCTCGGCCGCCAGCGACACGTTCTTCGGCCCCATCGCGGCGAGATAGATCGGCAGGTCGGCGCGGAGCGGCCGCGCCATCATCTTCAGCGGCTTACCGAGCCCGGTCGCGCCGTCACCGCTGTACGGGATCTCGTAGTGCTCGCCCCTATGTCGTAGCTCCTCGCGGCGGAGCGCCGAACGGACGATCTCGACGTACTCGCGCGTCCTGGTCAGAGGCTTTCCCCAGGGCTGCCCGTGCCAGCCCTCCACGACCTGAGGGCCGGACGTGCCGAGGCCGAGCAGGAACCGTCCGCCGGACATCAGATCGAGGGTCGCGGCGGTCATGGCCGTCATGGCCGGTGTGCGAGCCGGCATCTGCATGATCGCCGAGCCGACCTTCAGCCGGGTCGTGGTCGCAGCGAGCCAGCTCAACACGGTGACCGCGTCGGTGCCCCAGGCCTCGGCGGCCCAGGCGGAGTCGTAACCCAGCCGCTCGGCCTCCTGCGCGAGGGCGATCAACTCGGTTGGATTCGTTCCCGGCGGTGCATAGCCGAGTGCCAAGGCAAGCCGCACACATGCGATGCTAAACGGGTGGCGGTCACCGAGCTTGCGCCGACGGAACAGATCGAGGAGTTGCGGGAGACCTATCGCGCTTTCATGGAGGCGCACGTGTATCCGGCCGAGGCAGCGTTGGCCCGCGAGGACGATGCTGCCGACGCGCTGATCGGCGAGCTGCGCGCCCGCGCGAAAGCCGAAGGCCTGTGGGCACCTCATCTACCGCCCGAGGCCGGCGGTACGGGGCTCGGCTTCCTCGCCTATGCCTACCTGAACGAGGAGATCGGCCGGATTCTCTGGGCCCAGCTCGTCTTCAACTGCCAGGCCCCGGACGCAGGCAACGGCGAGATCCTGCATCTGTTCGGCAGCGAGGATCAGAAGAATCGCTTCCTGCGGCCTCTGGTCGAGGGCGACACTCGCTCGTTCTTCTCGATGACGGAGCCAGACGTGTCCGGATCGGACCCGACCCAGCTCCGGATGCGCGCGATCCGGGACGGCGAGGAATGGGTGCTCGACGGCCGTAAATGGTTCTCGTCCGGTGCCGAGGGCGCCGGCTTCGGCATCGTCATGGCGATCACCGACCCGGACGCCGACCCGCACCGCCGCGCGTCCCAGATCCTCGTCCCGACGGACACGCCCGGGCTGACGATCGTGCCGGTTCCGGTCCTGGGCCACCGCGGCCGCGGCTGGACGACCCACTGCGAGGTCACCTACACGGGTGTGCGGGTGCCGGTTTCGAACACGCTCGGCGAGCCGGGTGACGGCTTCCGCATCGCGCAGAAGCGTCTCGGCCCCGGCCGCATCCACCACGTCATGCGCTGGCTCGGGCAGATGCAACGGGCGTTCGAGCTCATGTGCAGCTACTCGCTGCAGCGGGAGGCCTTCGGCGGCCCGCTCGCGGAGAAGCAGACGGTGCAGAACTGGATCGCCGACTCCGCCGCCGAGATCCAGGCGTCGCGGCTGATGACCCTCGACGCGGCGCACCGGATCGACGCCGGCGACGAGGCGCGCGTCGAGATCTCGCTGATCAAGTTCTATGCGGCCCGCGTCCTGCAGGACGTCATCGACCGCGCGATCCAGGTTCACGGCGCACTCGGCCTCACCGACCGCTCGCCGCTCTCCCACATGTACACCCAGGCCCGCGCCGGCCGCATCTACGACGGCCCGGACGAGGTGCATCGCATGGTCGTCTCCCGGCGGATCCTGAAGGAGTTCGCCGCCGGCGGCACCTGGCGCTTTTCGTGACCGACCCCGTCGGGTCGGGCGCGTTCGGGCGCCTGCTCGGGCTCGAAGTGGTCTCGGCTCGGGCCGAGGAGGTGGAGGTGCGGCTCCCGTGGCGTGAGGAGCTCTGCCGCGACGGAGGGATGCTGCACGGCGGCGTCCTGATGGCCCTCGCAGACTCTGCCGGAGCGCACTGCACCTACCTCAACCTGCCGGAGGGCGCCACCGGCACGACGACGATCGAGTCGAAGACGAACTTCTTCGCCGCGGTGCGCGGCGGCGACGTCGTCGCGCGTGCCCGGCCGCTGCACCGCGGCCGCTCGACCGTCGTCGTCGAGACGGACCTCCACGACGGGACGGGCCGCCACGTCGCCCGCGTGACGCAGACGCAGGCCGTTCTCTCACCGTAGCCTCTTTTGGCAACACCACTGGCTGTCGCAAGCCGGCGTCGAGACATGCCTGCAGCCATGGCCTCCGCGGACACGACCGGGGACAGACCCCGGGCGTGTCCGAAACGGACCGCGGCCCGCATCCACTGCGGCGCTCGGTCCGCAACGGCCACGTCCGGGGTCTGGCCCCTGACATGGCTGATCTTGGCGCGGCCTGGCGGGACGGGTTGCGCCGGCGGCTCGCGAGGCGATTACGAGCGCGTGGCGATCGGAATCCGCTCCCCCGGGGCGAGCGGCGAGCCGAGCTTCTTCCCGGGGTTGAGCAGGTTCTTCGGATCGAAGATCCGCTTGATCTCCTCGTGGATGGCGACCGCGCGCGGGCCCCACTGCCGCGCGAGCTGCCCGGCTTTCAGGACGCCGAGCCCGTGCTCGCCGGAGACCGACCCGCCCAGGCGGACGGCCAGCTCGAACAGGTCGTCGACGGCAGCCTCGGCGCGCCGCAGCTCGTCGTCGTTCTCGGGGTCGACGAGGAACGTCGAGTGCAGGTTGCCGTCGCCGGCGTGTCCGAAGCAGAGCGCGACGAGCCCGTGGCGGGCTCCGATCTCCACCGTTGCCTCCATCGCCTCGGCAACGCGATCGAGCGGCACGACGATGTCCTCGCTGACCGCGCCGCCACGGCGGGCGATCACGGCAAAGGCGAGCCCGCCCCGCCAGCGCCACAGGGCTTCGATGCCCGCGCGGTCGCGCGGTGCGTAGACGCCGACCGAGCCCTCGCCCGCCACCTCGATCAGCTCCCTCTGCACCCGCTTGGCCTCCTCGCGTGACCCGTCGGCCTCGGCGATCAGCAGGAAGCGCGCGCCCTCGGGGATGCCTTCGGGGAACGTCGCGCCACCAGACGCCAGCGTCTCCTCGTCGAGCAACTCGAGCGCGGTTGCGAGGATGCCGCTGCCGACGACCCGGAGCAGCGCCTCACACCCCTCCCGAGGGCTGCGATGAAAGATCGCGACGGGCAGGACGACCTCGGGCGCGGGCAGAAGCTTGAGCCAGGCGGCGGTCACGATCCCGAGCGTCCCTTCGGAGCCGATCAGGAGTCGCTTGAGGTCGTACCCGGCCACGTCCTTGCGGATCGGACCGCCGACCGAGATCAGCTCGCCGGGCGGAAGCGCCGCCTCCAGACCCGTCACCCAGTCCCCGGCCACCCCGTACTTGAAAGCGTGTGGGCCACCCGCGTTCGTCGCGATGTTCCCGCCGATCTGCGACTGCTCCAGGGCACCGGGATCGGGAGCGAACATCAGCCCGCTCTCCCGGACCGTGCGCTGCAGCGTCCAGGTCGTGACCCCGGCCTCGACGTGGATGCGCCACAGCTCCGGATCGAACGAGCGGATGCGGTTGAGCCGGTCGAGCGCGAGCACGACGCCGCCGGCCGGCACTGCCCCGCCGGCGAGACCGGTTCCGCCGCCGCGCGGCACGATCGGCACGTCGCGCTCGTAGGCCCAGGCCAGCACGGCCGCAACCTGCTCGGCGGTTTCGGGCAGCACGACCGCATCGGCGCGGCCCGGCAGCCGCGAGATGTCCGAGAGATACTCGGCCGGAGTCCCCTCGACGACGGCCTCGCCGAACGCCGCACGCAGGTCGCGCTCGATCGTCACCGCGGGCCTGGCACGCCGCGGAACTCGTAGCGGAGCGGGTCTCGTCCGGGCTGCACGACCCAAACCTCTCCCGATTCCTCGGACCTGGCGGCGTGCAGAATCGCCTCGGCTACCTGCTCGGGCTGCATCAGCGGGATGCCCTGCTCGGTGATCCAGTCCCGGAGCTCCGGCGCGACGATCGGGGTATCGGTGAACCCCGGGCACACGGCGTGGATCCGGATTCCGCTCTCGGCAAGCCCCGGCGCGACCGAGCGGACGTAGCCCACCACTGCGTGCTTCGTCAGGGTGTAGATCGGGTCCAGCGGCATCGGTACGAGCCCGGCGAGCGAGGCAGTGGCGACGATCACGCTCCCTGGCTCCATGACCCTGCGCAGCCGCTCGACGCCGAGGACGACGCCGTCGACGTTCACAGCCACGGCGCGGCGGTACGCGTCAAGCTCGGCGGTGCCTGTGGCGATCCCGGCGTTCAAGCAGGCGAGATCGACGGGGCCGACGGCGTCCCACGCAGCCGGGTCCGACACGTCGAAGCCGTCCTCGAGATCGAGCACCTGCACGTCGGTCCCATCGCGTTCGAGCGCAGCGACGAGAGCGGCCCCGATGCCGGAGCGACCGCCCGTGACGAGAGAGCTATGGAACAAGCACGACCTTCCCGACGTGGCCTCGCTCCTCGATCAGCCGGTGAGCCTCGGCGGCCTGCTCGAGCGGGAGCTCCGCCCCGACGATCGGCCGCACCGCGCCGTCGCGCCAGAGGTCGAGCAGCTCGTCGGCCGCCTGCCTGACGACGTCGGGTCGCCGCGCCATCAACCGACCGAGATAGAAGCCCTGCACGCCGATGTTCCGACCGACGAGCACCGCCGGGCTGACGTCCTTCCAGAAGCCGCCGGCGAACCCGATCCCGACGATCGTTCCGAGCGGCTCGAGGATCGGAATGCTGCGTGCGAACACGTCACCGCCGACCGGATCGAGAACGACGTTCGCGCGCACATGCTCCGCGAAGTCGTCGTAGCCGAAGGCCTCCTCGGCTCCGAGCTCGAGTGCGAACTGCCGCTTCTCCTCGGAGCTCGCGGTCGCCACGACGCGTGCGCCGAGGTACCGGGCGACCTGAATCGCCGCCGTGCCCACACCGCCCGCCGCCGAGTGGACGAGCACCGTCGCGCCGGGCTCGAGCCGGACCTGGCGCACGAGCGGGATGTAGGCGGTCAGGAAGGTGAGCAGGAAGGCAGCCCCCTCGGCGAACGTTGTCTTTTCAGGCAACTCGAAGAGGCGATCCTCGGGAACGGCGACCGCCTCGCTGTAACCGCCCACTCCGCCCAGGAGTGCGATCACCCGCCGTCCGTCGACCTCCCCCGCAACTTCGGCGCCGAGGATCGCCGGAAGGTCGGGCGGCTGCGGGTACTCGCCCCGCCGCACGAGCACGTCGAGGTAGTTGATCCCGGCAGCCCGGACCCGGACAAGCCGCTCGCCCTCGCCCGGCTCGGGCTCGGGGACGTCGACCAGCTCGAGGCGCTCCGGCCCGCCCGGCTCCCGAAGCAGGATCGCTCTCACGATCGGCTCCGAACGATCTGCGTGCAGCGCGCCGAAGCAAGCAGTTCGCCCTCGCCGTCGAAGAGCTCTGCAGCGCAGAAGAGGACTCGCCGGCTCCGGTGTACGACCCAGCCCTCGCCGCGTAGGAGCCCGGGTGAGGCCGAGCGGTAGAACTCGACTCGGAGGTCCGCAGTCAGGAAGCTGTCGCCGGTCTCGCGCAGCACCGCGACGCTGGCGTGACCCATGGCGCTGTCGAGGAGCGTAGTGATCATCCCGCCGTGGACGACCGTCCGCGACTCGGTGGGAAACGAATAGTCGTCGGTCGCGTCCCACTCGATCACCTCGCGTCCGTCGCGCGAGGGCATCGTGCGGTAGCCGAGCGTGCGCACGATGTGCGGCCCGCCGGGGCGCAGCTGTTCGAAGGGATGCTCGGTCAAGGAAGCAGATCCTCCGGCAGATCGACGATCCGTGCACGGAGATACTCGCCGAGCGACTTCGCCTGTGGATCGGGCCTCGTGGACGCCGCGACGCCCTCACCGAGCAGACCGACCACGACGAAGTTCAACGCACGGAGGTTCGGCAGCTCGTAACGGCGCACCTCGAGCTCGGCTGCCTCCGGCACGAGCTCCCGGAAGCGCTCGACGGTCAGGAAGCCTTCGAGCCAGCCATACGCCGGATCGCTCCGCGCCCACACCCCTACATTTGCGTCGCCGCCCTTGTCGCCGGAGCGTGCGCCGTACAGGGTCCCGAGCGGGGCCTTCACATGACCACCCGCTGCTCGACCGACTCGGCCGGGACGTACTCGGCGCGGTAGATCCCGAACGGGCTGGCGTCACCCGGCGGACCAGTCGCGTAGAACCCGGGATAGCTCGAGAGCGCCAGCTCCACCACCGCCGCGGAGAACGCCCGCCCGACCTTCGCCTCCTCGCGGTCCTTGACCGTCAGCGTGAGCTGCGCCTCGTCGCCGCACCGACGGAGGCGCCACTCGCTTCCCTCGATCTCAGCGAGCCGGGGCGCGAGCGTACGCCGCACGAGCGAGGCCTTGGCCTCGATGTCGAGCCCGGTGAGGACGAGGGTGATCGAGTTCCGGTAACCACCCAGCTCGTTGATCGCCACCTTCAACGTCGGCAGTGGTCGCTCGCCCTGGGCGCCGTCGATGCCGACGCGGTCCGGCCCGACCTGCGCGAGCCGGATCGTGTCGAAACGCGCGATGACGTCGGGACCGAGGTACGCAGGCCCCTCGATCTCGTAGAGCAGCTGCGCGGTCACCGTCTCGACCGAGACGAGCCCGCCGGTGCCGGGATGCTTGGTGATCACGCACGAGCCATCGGCGGCGACCTCGGCGATCGGGAAGCCCGGATGCTCGAGCTCGGGCACCTCCTGGAAGAAGGCGAAATTCCCGCCGGTGGCGTGTGCCCCGCATTCGAGGACGTGTCCCGCGACGACGGCGCCGGCGAGCGCGTCCCAGTCCTCCGACTTCCAGCCGTGACGCCAGGCTGCCGGGCCGACGACCAGCGAGGCGTCGGTGACGCGCGGACAGACGACCACATCCGCATCCCGGTCGAGCGCCTCGGCGATGCCGAACGCTCCCAGGTAGGCGTTTGCCGTCACCGCATCCGGAAACCTGTCGCGCAGGTCGTCTCCCTCGATGTGCGCGACGCGCGCTCCCGTGTTCAGCGCGCGAACTGCCTCGGCGCAGCCGGCGGGGTCGAGACCGCCGGCGTTCGAGACCACCTTCACGCCGCGCTCGAGCGCGAGCGCGAGCACGTCCTCCATTTGCCGCACGAACGTTCGCGCGTAGCCGCCGGTCTTCCAGAGGATGAGCATCGTCAGCTCGGCGAGGTAGTCACCGGTGAGGATGTCGATCGGCCCGCCTTCCAGCATCTCTCGTGCGGCTGAGAAACGGTCGCCGTAAAAGCCGGAGCAGTTGGCAATGCGCAGCGGCTCGGCCGTCACCGACGCAGCATGAGCAGCGTTTGAGTCCCTTCCTGGACGACCTCGTCGCGCTGGTTCACGATTGTCGTCGCGAAGCGCACGATCCCGCGGTCCGGCTTGGACGTCTCGCGCTTGTCCTCGACGCGCAAGCGGACCGTGATCGTGTCACCGAGCCTGACGACGCCCTTGAAGGCCCACTCGAGGCCGAGGAAGGCGATCGTCGTGCCCTCGATGATCCCGAGCCGGGAGGTCAGCCCCGAGCCGATCGAGAGACCGAGGAGCCCGTGCGCGATCCGTTCGCCGAAGGGGGTCCCGCGCGCGAACTCGGCATCGACGTGGAGCGGGTTGAAGTCGCCCGAGAGGCACGCGAAGGCGACGACGTCCGCCTCGGTGACCGTGCGTCCCTGCGTCGCCCACTCGGCCCCAGGCTCGAAATCGTCCCAGTACAGCGCCTCCACTGACGCGAGTCTACGGCGCCCGCGCCGCCTCGTCTCGTGCCAGCGCCCCACCCTTGGGTGGGGAAGATCCACCCGCCACCCACTGCCGAGCCTAGCGGTGAAGGTGTGACGACTCCGTGCCGAATCTGTGCCAAATCTGTGCCAAGCACTCCCGTGGACGCAGCGCGCGAAGGGCCTCAGAGACGGAAGACTCCGAAGTTGCGCGTGCCCTTGACCTCCGCGGAATGGCAGGCGGACAGTGCAAGACCCAGCACACGGCGTGTATCTCGGGGGTCGATGACCCCGTCGTCGTAGACCTGGCCGGTGTTGAAAAGCGCGAGAGACTCGTTTTCGATCTTCTCCTCGACCGACCGGCGCAGCTCGGCGTCCGCCTCTTCGTCGAACTGCCGGCCCGCACGCTCTGCCGCCGACCGCGCGACGATCGAGAGCACGCCGGCCAGCTGCTGCGGCCCCATCACGGCCGTCTTTGCGTTCGGCCAGCTGAAGACGAACCGCGGCTCGAAGGCGTAGCCGCCCATCCCGTAGTTGCCCGCACCGTACGAGGCGCCCGCCATCAGCGTCAGATGCGGGACGGTCGAGTTCGAGACCGCATTGATCATCAGCGCGCCGTGCTTGACCATGCCGCCCTGTTCGTAGGCGCGCCCGACCATGTAGCCGGTCGTGTTCTGGACGAAGAGCAGCGGCGTGTCGAGCCGGTTTGCGAGCTGGATGAAGTGCGCCGCCTTGCGCGACTCATCCGAGAAGAGGACGCCGTTGTTGGCGAGCACGCCCACCGGGTAGCCCTGGATGGACGCCCACCCGGTCACGAGGTTCGGGCCATGGAGCGTCTTGAACTCCTCCAGGCGCGAACCGTCGAGGAAGCGGGCCAGCGCCTCGCGGATGTCCGTCGGCGTCCTCAGGTCGGCGGGGGCGATTCCGAGCAGGTCGTCGGCGCTGCAGAGCGGTTCGTCCGGCGGCTCGGTCGGGCCGGGGCCAAGCTTCCGCCATTCGAGGCTCGCAACGGTCAAGCGGGCGAGGCGCGCGCAGTCGTGCTCATCCTCGGCGAGCGCATCGGAGAGGCCCGACACGCGAGAGTGCATCTCGGCACCGCCGAGCTCCTCGTCGGTCGAGTCCTCGCCGGTCGCCATCTTCACGAGCGGCGGGCCGCCGAGGAAGACCTTCGCTCCGCCCTTGACCATGATCACCTGGTCGCACATGGCCGGGATGTAGGCGCCGCCTGCCGTCGAGTTGCCATAGACGAGCGCGAGCGTCGGGATCCCGGCCGCGGAGAGCCGGGTCAGGTCGCGGAAGACTGCGCCCCCGGGAAGGAAGATCTCCGCCTGCCTCGGCAGGTCGGCGCCGCCCGACTCGACGAGGTTGATCAGCGGAAGCCTGTTTGCGCGCGCAAGGGCCAGAGCGCGCAGCGTCTTTCGGAGCGTGTACGGATTCGTCGTGCCTCCACGCACGGTGGGGTCGTTCGCGACCACCACGCATTCGACTTCCTCCACGCGTCCGATCCCCGTCACCACGGCCGCACCCACCTCGTACTCGGTGCCCCACGCGGCGAGCGGCGAGAGCTCGAGGAACGAGGCGCCCGGATCGAGCAGCGTCGCGATGCGCTCCCGCGGAAGTAGCTTCCCGCGGGCGCGATGCCGCTCGACGTACTTCTCCCCGCCCCCGGCGCGTGCGAGCGCGAGCTGCTCCTCCAGCTCGGCCAGCTTCGCGAGCATCGCCTCGCGGTTGGCGGCGAACTGCTCCGACGTCCGGTCGACCTGTGAGGCCAGGACGGCCATAGCCGAGCCTACCCCGGTACTTCCCGTCGTGAAGCCAGAGGCCGTCGCCCAGGCAGAGCGAGTCCTCGGCGACACCGCCGCCGGCTGGACTCCCGTCACGCGCGGCTACACGCCTGCGGAGCGCTGGCTGGTGCGCTTCGCCGACGGGAGCAGCGCCTTCGTGAAGGCCGCGGTCAACGACGACACCGCCGCCTGGCTGCGGAGCGAACTCGTCGTCTACTCCGCCCTCGAGGCCGGGTTCCTGCCGCGGTTCCTCGGTTGGGACGAGGGCCTATGGCCGGCGCTCGTGCTCGAGGATCTCTCGACCGCCGTCTGGCCGCCGCCCTGGAGCTCCGGCAGCGTCGCTCAGGTGCTCACCGCGCTGGACGCGGTGTCGGCGGCACCTCCGCCGGACGGCCTCAGCCGGCTCGAGGACCTGCGAGCGCTGCTCGACGGCTGGCCTGCCGTCGCCGCCGACCCCGGCCCGTTCCTCTCGCTGGGCCTCTGCACGGCCGCCTGGCTCGAAGCCGTCCTTCCGGCATTGATCGAGGCCTCGAGTGCAGCTGTACTGGGCGGGGACAAGCTGCTCCATCTGGACGTCCGCAGCGACAACATCTGTTTTCGCGCGGGCGGCGCAGTGCTCGTCGACTGGAACCACGCAGTGATCGGGAACCCGATGTTCGATCTCGCGTTCTGGCTACCGAGCCTGGCCATGGAGGGTGGGCCGGAGCCCGACGAGCTCGCGGGCGACGCCCCCGCCATGAGCGATCTGGCCGCGCTGAGC
Source organism: Gaiellales bacterium (assembly GCA_038237665.1). GTDB lineage: Bacteria > Actinomycetota > Thermoleophilia > Gaiellales > Gaiellaceae > JBBRYK01. Next base: position 24,140 of record JBBRYK010000024.1, read on the forward strand.
GCGAGCTATTTCGCGGCGCGGGCAGGCCTGCCACCCGTGCCGGCGGCACCGGGCGTTCGCCCGCTCCAGCTCGCCCAACTGCGCGTCGCCCTGCCGTGGGCCCTGCGCGCGCTCGAGCTCCCGCCGCTCGACCGTTAGGCTCGCCGACCGTGCGCTACTTCGACGACCTCACCGCGGGAGAAACGTTCGAGCTCGGCAGCTACTCGATGGAGCTCGAGGACATGCTCGACTTCGCGCGCAAATACGACCCGCAACGGTTCCACGTCGACGAGGAGGCCGCGAAGGACACGCCGTTCGGCGGCATCATCGCCAGCGGCTGGATGACACTCGCGATCATGGCCCGACTCGGCGTCGACGGGATGATGAGCGAGGTCGCCGGCCTGGGCTCGCCGGGCATCGACGAGGCGCGTTGGCTTCAGCCGGTGCGCCCGGGCGACACGCTGGCCGGCCGCGGCCGGGTGCTGCGGACGAAGGCCTCCGAGCGGGACCCCCGCCGCGGCACGGTCTGGTTGGAGATCGAGCTCGTCCGGGAAGCGGACGGCGCGCCGGTCGTGCGGGTCGAGCTGCCGATGTTCATCGCCCGCCGGCCCGAATAGCTATATGCGCGCGACTTCGAGCCGCGCCCGGTACCCGCGCGCGGCCCGTTCGAGCGCTTCCCGGTTGTGCTGGAGCACGAAGACCGAGTTCGCCATGGCAAGCATTGCCTTCAGCTCGAAGACGAGCTGCGCCGGATCCTCGTCGGCCGAGATCTCCCCGGCCTCCTGGGCCGCGCGAACCTGGCGCTCGATGTAGCCCAGCCAGCGCGTATGCGCCTCCGCGAGCTTCTCGCGCACGGGACCCGAGTGCGTGTCGAACTCCGCCTGCGCGGCCGCGAAGAAGCAGCCGCCCGGAAAGACCCGTCGTTCCAGATAGGACAGAAACATCTCGCCGATCGCCTCCAGCCGCTCGATGCCGTGCTTGTCGCGGACTGGATCCATGACCTCCCGGACGAAGATCTGGCTCGCGGCGTCGATCGTCGCCAGCTGGAGCTCCTCCTTGGAGCCGAAGTGCGCAAAGAGGCCGCTCTTGCTCATGCCGATGTGATCGGCTAGCCGGCCGATCGAGAGTCCGCCGAGACCTTCCGTCGTCGCGAGCTTCGCCGCGGCGTCGACGATTGCAGCACGGCTCTTGTCGCCGTCCGAACGGCCCTTGCGGAGAGACGAATCCGACGGCGTGGTCAGCAAGTCACTCATTGCACTTGACAAGTTAGCACGATCGTTCGTACTATCAAAAGAAAGAACGACCGATCGTGCTAACTCTGAAGGGAGCCGGACCATGGAAGCGCTACCCCGATCGACCGCCGAGCTTCACGCCGAGTGGCGGCTCGGCCTCCTCACCCCATTTGGCTCCGGGCTCTTCCGTGCGATGATCGCCGCGTGGCGGTCGCTGCTGACCCGGCCCTCGCCCTCTGCACCGGCGACAGCCCAAGCGGGGGCGGGGCGCGCTACGAAGACAAGCTCCTGCTCGTCGACCGCGACGACGAGCTGAACACCTAGCCGTGGCCGTCGTCGGCCTCCTCTTCCCGGGCGAGATGGGAGCGGCCGTCGGCGGGGCTGTCCGCGGTGACGTGATCTGGGCCAGCGAAGGGCGAAGCGAGGCCACCGCGCGGCGAGCCGCTGAGGCCGGCCTCCGGGATGTCGGCACGGTTGCCGCGCTCGCCGCCGCCAGCGATGTCGTGCTCAGCCTGTGCCCGCCTGCCATCGCCGAGGAGGTGGCCGAACAGGTCGCCGCACAGGGCTTCCACGGCCTCTACGTCGAGGCCAACGCGATCGCACCGGCCCGCACCGAGCGCGTCGCGGAGCTGCTCGCCGGCAACCGCGCCCGCACGGTCGACGGCGCGGTCATCGGCGACCTGCACCTCTATCTCTCGGGCGGGAGCGACGAGGTCAAGGAGATCGCCGGTCTCTTCGCAGCCACGGCGGTGACGGCGCTGCCGCTCGAGGGCGGCGTCGGAGCTGCATCTGCTCTGAAGATGGCCTTCGGCGGCTGGAACAAGATCGGCATCGCCCTCGCCGCGCAAGCGCACGCAATCGCGAGGGCCTATGGGGTCGAGGACGCGCTCGCGGCCGAGGGCGTCGACGTGGAGCGGTTCCTGCGCTCCGCCCCTCGGGCCTGGCGCTGGGCTCCCGAGCTGGAGGAGGTGGCCGAGACGTGCGAAGCGCTGGGGCTGCCGGGCGGGATGGGCCTGGGAGCGGCCGAGCTCTACCGGCGCTGGGACCGCCACCGCGACCGGCCCGCGGACCTCGACACGCTGCTCGAGGACCTGCGCGGCGCGTAGCGCCGAGCGCGATCGGCCGCGCGCCGCCACCCTCCAGGTCGCCGCGACCGCCCCGCCTAGAGCTCGATGACGACGAGGCGCTGCTCGGTCATCTCCCGCACAGCGTAGTGCGGTCCCTCCCTCGTGTTGCCCGAGTCCTTGACGCCGCCGTAGGGCATCTGGTCGGCCCGGAACGTGGGCGCCTCGTTCACGGTGACGCCGCCGAACTCGAGCTCGTGGGCCGCGCGGAGAGCCTGCTTGATCGAGGCGGTGAAGATGCCCGCCTGGAGGCCGTAGCTCGTCCCGTTCGCGAACTGGATCGCCTCGTCGAGCGATCCGTACGCGCCGACGGTACACACGGGGCCGAAGACCTCCTCGCACGACACGCGCAGGTCCGGGGCCACGTCGGCGATCACGGTGGGCTGGATCAGCCCGTCAACGACCGTCCCGCCGGCGAGGACGGAGGCACCGGCCGCCCGAGCCTCTTCGACCCACTCGATGATCCGGTCTCTCGCGTCTGCGTCGATCACCGGCCCGACGTCGGTCTGCTCGTCGGCCGGATCGCCGACCTTCAACGCCGCGACCTTGGGTAGGAAGAGGTCGAGCAGGCGCTGATAGACGTCGGCGTGGACGTAGATGCGCTGGACCGAAATGCAGGACTGTCCCGCAAACGAGAACGCGTTCGCCGCCAGCTTCGACGCCGCGGCTTCGAGGTCGGCGCCGGCCTCGACGATCACGGGGGTGGAGTTTCCGAGCTCGAGCTTCACCCGCTTCCGCGGGGCCCGCTCGGCGAGCTTCCAGCCGACCTCGGCCGAGCCGGTGAAGCTGATGAACCGGACGCGCTCGTCCGTGACCAGGACGTCGCCGATTGCCGAAGCCGGCCCGACGAGGACGTTCAGCCAGCCGGGCGGGAGTCCGGCCTCGGCCTCGAGCTCGGCCAGGAGCAGCGCCGAGAGCGGGGTCTGCGAGGCGGGCTTCAGTACGACCGCGCAGCCCGCCGCCAGGGCGGGCGCAATCTTGTGCGCGACGAGGTTGAGCGGGAAGTTGAAGGGTGAGATCGCCCCGACGACGCCCACGGGGAGGCGGAGCGTGAACGCCATCTTCCCGGCCCCGGCCTTTGAGGCGTCCATCGGCACGACCTCGCCGGCGAGGCGCCGGGCTTCGACGGCCGCCATCGTGAAGGTCGACACGGCGCGGGCTGCCTCCACCCTCGCGGCCTTCAGCGGCTTGCCGGTCTCCTGAACGATCAGGGTGGCCGCCTCTTCGCCGCGGGCTTCGAGCCGGTCGGCGACACCCGAGAGGATCTCGGCCCGCCGGTAGGCGGGAAGCGGTTCACGCATCGCGCGCTCGGCGGCGTCGATCGCTCGGCGCGCCTCCTCTGCGCCCGCACGGGCCACACGCCCGATTACCTCGCCCGAATACGGCGAGCGCACCTCCACCCACTCGCCCGTCTCCACCCAGGCGCCGTCGATGAACAGCTTGCGCTCGTGCGCGGCGTGCACGTTGACCGTCACTGCGGTCTGAGCTTAGCCCTGCTCAGTCGAGCAGCAACGCATCGGTCGGGGCGTAGTCGTCCGTCAGCGTCGGGACGTCCCGGATCGGCAGCGTGCGCTCCACCCTGCCCCGGATCGCCTTCGTCAGGTCGGGCGCAGCCGGCGACCCGGCTCGCACCCGCCGCCAACGGGCGAGCAGAAAGTCCTTGCTCGGCGCGGGACTCTCGGTCGCGACCAGGATCACGTTGAGCGTGTCCGTGGAGACCGAGTCGCCGCGCTCGAGGACGGGATGGACGGCGACCGTCGGGAAGACCGCGCGATACGTCCGATAGATCGAGCGGAAGAACTTTGAATCAGGCCCCTGCAGGCTGCCGATCAGATTCGTGACGATCACACCGCCGGTTGCGAGCCGCTTGCGGGCGAGCTCGAGGAACTCGTACGTCGTCATGTGGAAGGGGACGCCGTCCCCGTAGAACGTGTCGATGGCGATCACGTCCCAGCGGCGGTCGTGCTTCGCGAGGTACTGCCTGCCGTCCTCCGCCGTGATCGCCAGCCGCCGGTCGCGGGGCACCTCGAAGAAGCGGTGGGCCACGTCGACCACGGTCGGGTCGATCTCGACCGCCTGCAACTGGAGCTGCGGAAAATCGCGCCACACCCGCTTCGGGGCCGAGCCGCCGCCCAGGCCGATGAAGAGCATGTTCTCGGCGCGCGGGTTGTAGGCCAACCCCAGCAGGAGGTAGTCGGTGTAGCCGTACACCGTCTTGAACGGGTCGCGGAGATCCATCGCGCTCTGGAACGAGCTGTCGAAGCGCAGGATCCGCGAGTCTCCCTCCTCGACGACGGCCAGCCGGTGGTACTGCGTGTCCTTCCGGTACAGGACCTTGAAGCCCGCATAGTCGACGTCGCCGCCCAGCGGGCGCTCGGAGCGGAGCCGGTACACCGGCGACCAGTTGCGCGCGGTTGCCGCCGTGAGCCTCCCGCCCGTCTCGGGGGCGTTGGCAGCCGCAATCGCGACCGCCCCACCCAGGGCGACGGCGGCGCACGCCGCGGCGAGAGCGATCCGCTGGCCGAGCGCCACGATCGCCGCAGCTGCAAAGAGCGCCGCCGCCGCCACGGCGAGCAGCTGGTCGGTTCCCAGCTCCGGGATCAGCCAGAACGCTGCGAGAAACGTGCCGGCGATGCTGCCGACGGTGGAGACGGAGAAGAGCCGGCCGGCGGTGCTACCCAGGTTGGCGAGCGTGACGGCGCGCAGCCGGACCGCGATCGGAGTGACGGCCGCGAGAACGATGCTGGGTGCGGCGAACAGGGCGACGGCGGCCACGAGTGGGTCGAGCCGCGGGCCGGGATCCCACGAGACGACGGCCTCGAGCACCGGCCCGTCGATCAGCGGGATCGCGAGCACGCCGAGCCCTCCCAGAACGATCACTGCGATCAGGAGCGTCGTGCTCGGCCATCTGTCCGCCAGGACACCGCCGCCCCAGTAGCCGATCGCGAGCCCGGCGAGAACAACGCCGATCAGCGAGCCCCAGACGTAGAGCGAATTCCCGAAAAACGGCGCGAGCACGCGGCTCGCTGTTATCTCCACCGCGAGCAACACCGCACCGGAGCTGAACACTGCGACGGTGACCGTGAGGTCTCGCCGAACGAGCCCGCGCACCTGGACAAGCCTAGAGAAGCCACCGGGCGGGCGGCATGAAGGTACGGTGAGACGCGATGGTCTGCGCTGTCGAGGTTGCGTCCGTTCGCGCGGAGCCACGGCACGACGCCGAACAGGTGACGCAGCTGCTGAGGGGCGAGCCGGTCCTGGTCGAGTCGGCTCAGGGCGATTGGAGCAAGATCCGGACGGCGTACGACTACCCGGGCTGGGTCGAGAGCGTGTGCCTCACCGAGGTGGATCCGGGCGACTGGCTTCCGTCGCCGCAAGAGGGAAGCCCGGTGGAGGAGGCCCGCCGCTACCTCGGCGCCCCCTACGAGTGGGGCGGCATGACGAAGACCGGCATCGATTGCTCAGGCCTCGTCCACATGGCCTATCGGCATCTGGGCCGCCTCGTACTACGAGACGCGGACCAGCAGGAGGCGGCGGGCGTCGAGGTGAGCGACGCCGAGCTGCGGCCGGGCGATCTGATCACGTATGGAGAGGCGAAGGCGGACCACATCGCCTTCTGGCGCGGCGAGGGCCGGATTCTCCACGCGAGCGGCCGCGACGGAGTCAACCGCGTCGTCGACGAGGCGGAGCCCCCGGTGCTCCAGTCGAGGCGACGCCGGGTGTTTCGCCTCTAGCGCAGCCGTCAGGCGTTGCCTTCGGCATACTCCGCCCGTCGTCCAACGCTGGGAGGTGCGAAGTGGCAATCGTGCGCGTGGCTCAGATGGATGGTGACCAGACCGAGCTCGAAGATCGGTATCGCCGCGTCCAGGAGAGGTTGCGCAGCGGCGGCGCGGAGTTTCCACCCGCGGGGTTGAAGGTGCACACCGCAATGAGGACGCCGACCGGATTGCGGGTCGCGAACGTCTGGGAGTCGAAGGATCAGGCGGATGCCGCGTGGGCTCGGCTCGAGCCGATCCTGCGTGAGGAGGGAGGCTCGCCGGAGACGATGCGGTTCGAGGAGTACGAGGTGATCAACCTCGTCACCGCTTGACCGGCGAGCGCGCCCCAGGCTGGGCGTAGTCTCGCCTCGCAGGGCAGCAAGGCCAGCCCGCTGACGGCGGGCCTTGCTGGGTTCCCGAAGTTGACGGGCTCTCAGTTCGAGCGGGAGACGCGAGTCGAGACACGCTGGGTCGCGATGTTCCCGTTCGCGTCGGTCACCGAGAGAACGAGGGTCACGACGCGGGGGCTGCCGGCGAAGCGACCGGTCGCCACCGTCTCCCCGCCCCGGACGGTCCCGCGGGCGAGCGGGGCGGGCACACCCGGCCGCCGGAGCTCGTAGGTGAGCGGCGCGGCAGCGTCCGCGGCCGTGAAGACAACGCGCACCGCCACCTTGTCCGCGGCGATCGTCGCTCTCGCCTTCCGGACGCGGACCGTCGGGGCCTCGAGGTCGAACTGAACCGGTCCGGCCACCGAGGCGTCGAGGATGGCGACGGTGCCGGAGCCGTAGGCCGAGATGTCGTTCAGCGTTCCCCGGCCTTCGACACCCGACAGCACGCCTTCGCCCGCGAGCCGAACCTCGAAGACGGGCCGCCCGCCGCTTGCGTTGCCGTTGTCGCCTGTCAATCGGAGCGTACCGTGCGAGGAGCGGATGTCGCCGTCGACGAACGCTCCCGGTACGCGCGAGTTGTCGAAGCGCTCCAGGACCGTGATGACGCTCCGGCCAAGGCCGCGGACGACGCCTGTCCACGAGAACGTCTCGCAGACCGTGCTTTCCGGCGCGCCCGCCGGGCAGGCACTTCGGTGGCGGTCGGCCGGGATGGTCAACGCCAGCGGGAGCACCGAGCGTGAACTCGATGAGGCAGTGCCGGCGGTCGAGGTGGCGACGACGAGGATCGCACAGAACGCAGAGCGCATACGCAACACGAGAACCTCCTTGGCTAGGGAGCCCGCACGGCGGGCGAGGCGTCAACAGCCGCGTCCGAGGCGAGGGCGCGCCGACGTGCGGCACGCCCTCGCTCCCAAGGACGCGCTACGGCTGAACCGAACCGCCGAGCGCGGCGCAGCGCTCCGCAAGGACCAGGTCGAACCCCGGCCAGTTGCCGCGCTGGATCTGCACGGGCCCGTCGAAGTCGACGATCGGCACGCCCTCCGGCGAGAATGCAACGACGGTTCCGGAGAGTCGTTGGAGCCCGGCCGTCATGGCCGAGCCCGGTCCCGCGGCTGGCCCAAGCGAGCCGTACAGCGCGATCTGCGCCGTCGAGCCGATCGTCGCACCGCTGCCGTAGTCGAAGGTCGCGAGGTTCGGCGATCGGTTCGTGAACGAGAGCCCGGTTCCGCCGAGGTCGAGTGGTGACTCGAAGACCGCGGTGAACGAGGACGTCGAGTCGCGTTCGGCGACGACGAGCCCGGCGTCGTTTCGCCACAGGGTGACGCGCGCGATCCCGTCGATCGTGATGGTCACGGGGATACCGCACGCGTCGCTCATGAACGGCGCGTAGAAGGTGTCCCGGATCGGAATCGTCAGGTGCTCGGGCGCGGCGGCGCCGGCGCCCGTCGCCGTGACGGCCGCAACGCAGATCATCGCGAGCAAGGCAAGCTTGCGCATCTCTCCTCCTCTGTCGAAAGGGTCGCCGGGCCGATTCGGCCCTGGCTCAGAGGACACTACGGACCGATCGTCGCTGGCGAAACCCGTGAAAACCCTCGACTTGGCCTCAGACCGCAGTGACAATCCGGGCGTGAAGCGCGTGAGTTCCCTGCGGCGCGTGGGTCAGGACAACGTCCGGGAGCGGGCGGAGGCCGCGGCGGCTGCCGGATCGGCGGCGGCGGCGCTCGCTCTCATGACGGCAGCGGCGGAGGACGTCGAGCCCAATGACCCGCATGCCGCGGCGATGCTCTACGCCGAGTCGACCTTCTACGCACTCCTTGCGTATGGACCGGTGCGTGCGCTGCACCTCGCGCTCCGCGCGGCCAAGCTCGCCGCAGACGCGGGCGGCGACGTCGCGTTGACCGTCCGCACACGGCTCGGCGATGCGCTTCAGTGGAACGGCCGGTACGGCGAGGCGCAGCGTGAGTGGCTGAGCGCGGCGGCCGTCTCGACCTCGCGCGAGCCGCACGCGCTGGCGACCCGAACCGACGCCTTGCTGCGTGCCGGCGAGCTCGTGCGCGCGCGGGAGTCCGCGTACGCCGCCGCCGCGCGAGCGCGCGAGTCGGGCGACCGTGCGTCACTCCGTGACTCCTTGACGTTCCAGACGCTGGCCGAGATCCATCTCGGCCTGCTCCGTGAGGCGGGCGCCTCGGCTGCGGACCTCGAGGCAGCAGCAGGAGGCGGGCCGAGCGGCGACCGGTGCGAGGCGCTCGGGCTGCTCGCGTGGGTGGAGGCATTGACCGGCGACGAGGTGGCGTGTCGGAGTCGGATCGCAACAGTGGAGAAGGTCGCGGCCGATCTGGGATTCACACTGGTCTCAGGCATGGCCGCCGGGTTGCTCGCGCTCGCGCTCGGGCGGTACGACGAGTCCGTCGATCACCTGGAGAGGAAGCTCGGCGGCGGCTCCGTCGTCGCGGCCACACTCTCGATCAGACCGTTCGGGGACGCGCTCGTCGAGGCCTGCGCCAGGTCCGGGCGCCGGCAGCGCGCGGAGGAGATCACCGGCGAGGTCTTCGAGCCCGCAGTGGCGACCGGACAGCCTCGCTTCGTCGCAGTTGCGCTGCGAATGCGCGCGCTCACGACGGGCGAGCTCCGCGACTTCGAGGACGCGCTCGAGCAGCACCGCGCCTGGGGGAATCGCTTCGAGGAGGCACGGACGCGCCTGCTCTACGGGGAGGCGCTCCGTCGGATGAAGCGGCGAAACGAGGCTCGCGAGCAGCTCAACGCGGCCACGTCGGCGTTCGGGGCCGTCGGCGCGCAGGGATGGGAGCGGCGTGCGCGGGAGGAGCTCCGGGCGGCCGGCGCGAAGCTCCCCCGCGTCGCTTCGGCGATGCCGCTGACGGCACAGGAGGAGCGCATCGCGAAGCTCGTCGCCGAGGGGCTTTCGAACAAGGAGATCGCGGGGCGCCTGGTCATCAGCACGAAGACGGTGGAGGGGCACCTCCGCAACATCTTCGAGAAACTGGGCGTGACGTCGCGCACGCAGGTCGCGAGAGCGCTACTTCTCTGATCTTCCGAGCGGTCGCCGCGCGCAGTCCCTGCGCGACCAGACCCGTGGGGCCTGCACGGGAAACATAATCGTCGCAATGACAGCGGATCGCGCGCCGATGACGGCCGGGCGGAAAGCTCCTCTCCGGATCTTTCTCAACTATTTGTAGTGCAGTTTGCGCTACATTGACGGTATGGCTTCTCCGACGCCGCCGCTCTCGTTACGCCTCGGCACGGACGGCATGCGGGCTTTGGACGAGATCGCACGGCGGCGGGGGGTGACGCGCGCCGAAGCAGCACGCCAAGCGATCGCGGAGACCGCCGAGCGAGAAAGGCGACGCACTGGCCTTGCGGCCGAGGCGGCTGCACTGGCTCGCAATCCCGTCTATGTGCGCGAGGCGCGCGAGGTGGCCAAGCTGATGGAAGAGCTTCATGGTCCGCGGTGACGTTCTGATGATCACCTTGCCGCGCCGTCGGGGGCACGTCCAGCACGGCCGGCGGTTCGCGGTCGTCGTGCAAGCCGACGACCTCGTTGCGCTCTCGACAATCCTGGTCTGCCCCACCTCCACCTCGACACCGCCCGCGAGCTTTCACCCGGAGATAGCGGTCGACGACGAGCCCACACGGGTCATGTGCGAGATGGTCGGCCCTGTCGACGTCCGGGCGCTCGGCGGCCAGGTGGGACACCTCACGCTCGAGGAGATGCGAAACGTCGACGACGCGCTTCAGCTCGTCCTCGACCTTGGCTGACGATTCGTTGTCACCCTGACAACGAAATGGACCTAACCGAAGCATTCTCGAACCCTCAAGTCCGGGTCGAGGTACAGAAGCTCTCGCGCCTCCATGGGCGCCTTCTCGGTCGGCGGTTTCCTGCCGAACATCCTTAACCTGCCTCGATCCGCCAAGCTTGGCACGCTCTGCGCACGACGGCGTTTCCCAGTGCGCCACGCCGGAATTATCCCTGGCCGCGTAATGAAAGCCGAAACCGAACGCGGCATCGGACTACGCGTCTTGTCGCCCGAGCGCTTCTACTTTGGGCCACAACAAGCAGACCCGCGGCGTGCCGAGTGAGTCGGATCGAGCACACTGGTTCACTAGGGGCAGTTGCCGGCGAACGCAGACAGACGCACTAGGTTCGCGCGCATTTTTGGCCAGCTTGGAGGCCCGGTTGGCCGCCTGAACGATTAGTTACGCGTCTCTGAGTCGAGCGCGCAGGGTGCTCAGCGAGGCGACATCCTCGCTTTAGGGCGGGTCTACGAACCTTGACCTGGAGTCGCCCCGGCTCGAAGATCGCTGTCAACCGAACGGAGGAGGGTCTGATGGCTGGACTTAAGGTAAAGAGCTTCGACTCACCCGACGAGACGCGGCCCTTCGCCGACAAGGGCAACGCTAGGGTCGTGAACATCGGCGATGGCACCGTCCTGTACGGAACATTCGAGCCCGGCTGGCACTGGGCCGACCATGTGAAGCCACTGGCCGGAACGGAGAGCTGCCAATCGCCCCACTTCCTCTACGTTCTCTCCGGTCGCATGGCAGTGCGTATGGACGACGGGTCCGAGGGGGAAGTCGGCCCGAACTCTGTCGCACGGATCGAGCCCGGGCATGACGCCTGGGTCGTCGGGGATGAAGCCTGCGTCGTCGTCGACTTCGGGCCTTCTCCTGCATACGCAAAGCGGGCATAGAACCGTCGCGCGATCAGCAGGGTCGTCGGCACGATCGCAGAGAGGACGACCCCAACTGGCTGGCAGGGGCGTACCTTTTAGAGGCTCTGTGCAGAGGAGAGCCGTTCTGCGCCGACGAGGATTTTCCAGGGCTCGACGCTCGCGATCTGGAGCTGCCCGGTGGGTACCCATGGGTCGTCGGCGAGGCGGCGGTGGATTTCGCCGTCGCTTTCAGCATTGAAGATCAGGAGTACGCGGACCCGTCCCTCTTCGGTTCCGGCGAGCGGCCCGGCGAAGAGGAGGAAGCCTTCGTCCGCGAGCCCGTTCATGAAGGCTGCGTGCTCGTCGACCGCCGGCTGCTCGAAGATGCCGCCGTCCTTCCAGGCGGGCCCTGCTTGGCGGATCACGGCGAATGTGCTCACGCGAAGGCGATCACGAAGTGGAACTCATTCGAGAGCTGGTAGCTGCCGTCCGCCTGCCGAAA
>JBBRYK010000025.1:0-35097 GCA_038237665.1 Gaiellales bacterium
CGTCCTGCGCCGCAGCCGCATTCACGACTGCGGCTCGAGCTACGGGCCGCCGCAGTTCCCGAACGACTCCGGGGTACATGGCATCTACGCAGAGTTCCTGCGCGACGGGGCCGACGCCGACTCCTACAGCGCCATCCTCGAGGACAACCTCATCTACCGGAACCACAACCGCGGCATCCAGCTCTACCCGGACACCGACGACGCGCTGATCCAATTCAACGTTCTCGACCAGAACGGAGCGAACCTCAATATCGGATCGCAATGGAATCTCGGCATCGCCTCCGAGCGGAACCTGATCCAGAACAACATCCTCACGGACTCGGTGCTCGACGGCCTGCAGGCCGGTGGCTTCGTCGGCGACACGTCCGAGGTGCTCGGCAACTTCCCGCCGCCCGGCGCGGGGGTGCCGAATTTCGGAAACGTCGTGACCGGCAACTGCATCTCCAACCTCACCTACCCGAACGAGCTGTATGAGGGTTACGGCTTCACGCAGTCGCAGAACATCGAAAACCAGCCGCCCCAGTACGCAAACCGCGGCGCCGGCGACTTCACGCTTCAGCCGGGTGATCCGTGCTACGGGAAGGGGCCGCGGAACCCCGGGCCGACGGCTGTCCGGCTTCTCCGCCTGGACGCAACCGCGTTCGACGGCGGCGTGCGGGTCGCGTGGCGGGTTGGAACGGAGATCGGCGTCGTCCGCTATGAGCTTCTCCGCCGGGGACCGGGCGGCGCAATGCGCCTGCTCCGAAGCCTCAAGGCTCACGGCCGGGTGGGCGGAGCGACCTACGCCGTGACCGACCGCCGTTCGCGCGTTGGGGCAGTCTACGTCCTGCGGGCCGTGACGACGACGGGCGTGCGCACGCTGGGGCGCGCGACCGCAAAGGGTGCGTAGCCCGGCGCGGGGTCAGACCTTCTGCGAGACTCCCGCGCCGAGAGTTATCGGTTTCGACGAAAGGGGAGAACTCAATGCGTTCACGCGCTTTGCGTGTCATTTTTGGCGCCATGCTCGTCGTCTTGGCGGCCGCTGTTGCCGCCTTGCTCGCGCTTGCGAGCCCGACCGGCGCAGGTGCCGCCGCGAGTGGAAGCACCTACCTCGTCGTCTATAAGGCGCAGGCTGTGCCGTCGACCGCCGCGGCCGCGATCCAGTCGGCTGGAGGATCGCTGGTCTACAGCTACGACAAGATCGGGGTTGCGGTGGCCTCGTCCTCGTCCACTTCCTTCGCCGCGAGCCTCCGGGCGAACTCGAAGGTCGAAGGCGTCTCCGCGACGGAGTCGTTCGGGACGAGGTTGACGGACGGTGTCGACTCTTCCGACAGCTCCGACAGCGCACCTACCCCGGGGACCCCTGCACCGGGGAGCGACACCCTGTCCGGGCTCCAGTGGGACATGGACCAGATCTCGGCGCCCGCGGCGCGCGCGATCAACGGCGGTAGCTCGTCCGTGCTCGTTGGCGACATCGACATGGGGCTCGACTACACCCATCCGGATCTGGCGCCGAACGTCGACTTCGCGAACAGCGTCTCCTGCGTAGGCGGTGTGCCGAACACAGCTCCGTCGGCGTGGACGGATGACAACGGCCACGGCACCCACACTGCGGGCACGATCGCGGCCGCGCGGAACGGGCTCGGGATCATCGGCGTCGCGCCGAACGTGAAGATCGCGGGGATCAAGGCCGGCAATGCGGCCGGCTTTTTCTTCCCCGAGGCCGTCGTCTGCGCGTTCATGTGGGCCGGCTCACACAACATCGGCGTCACGAACAACAGCTACTTCGCCGACCCGTGGCTCTACAACTGCCGGAACGATCCGGAGCAGCGGGCGATCTGGAAAGCCGAGCGGCGTGCGATCAGCTATGCGATGCAGCAGGGGACCGTCGTCGTCTCGTCCGAAGGGAACGAGGCTGACGACCTGTCGCATCCGACGCAGGACGCGACCAGCCCCGACGACTCGAGTCCCGTTCTACGGGAGATTCACAACCAGTGCGCGGTCGTGCCGGTGGAAGTTCCAGGCGTGATCGGCGTCACTGCCAACGGGAACTTGCAGCTGAAGTCGTTCTACTCGAGCTACGGCGTCTCGACCGCGGACGTCACCGCCCCGGGCGGCGACTCGGTCCTCCAGCGGACCTCCGCCGCGCCGAACGGTCGCGTGCTCTCGACGTGGCCGGCATCTCTCCTCACCATCACGTGCCCCCCGGCGCGGAGAGTTGTCGATCCGAGCGGCGCCACGTACTGCTACCTCCAGGGCACCTCGATGGCCTCGCCGCACGCGGCCGGCGTCGCGGCGCTGATCGAAAGCAGCGGGGCGCCGTCGCGAGGCGCTGTCGAGGCGAAGCTCCAGAACACCTCCGACCCGATCGCCTGTCCGCCGGACATGTCGATCTACGCGTTCTTCCCCTCTGTGAACAGCGGTGCGCCACAGGTGTGCCAGGGCGGGACCGGCTCCAACTCGTTCAACGGCAAGGGTCAGATCAACGCTCTGACCGCCGTCACGGGGTAGCCGTAACCACGAACGCACGTTGGAAGGGGGCCTTCGGGCCCCCTTCCTTGACCCGCTTCGACCCGCGCCAGACATGGCGAAGAGGCCGATCCTATGCGTCTGCGATCGGCCGGCCGACGACGAGCGCGCGCACCTCAGGCTCGGGCTTGCGGTAGCTCGCGTCGGGTAGGACGCCCCTTGCGAACGTGCTCGGCTGCGACGTCTATTGGCAGGCCGACGAGAGGCGCGTCCGTCTCAACGCTCACTTGATTGCCTCCGGGATCGCAGCCACGGGTCGGAGGTACTCGTTCCTCGACCGGCGGGCTCCGGCGCACCGGGCAATCAGCTACTGGATCCGGACAGTCGACGCGCGCGGCGCCGGCCGCTGGTACGGCCCCGTGCCCGTGCCCAGTGCCTAGTGTGACGGCGCGGCCGAGCTTGGTCAGCGACCTTCGCTGGAGGTGCCCGGAACCTCCTTCGGCACCGCGCCGTCCGAGGCGGAGCCGACCGCGCTCGCATAGCGGGCCAGCACGCCGTGCTCGAAGCGGAGCGGCGGCGGCGTCCATTCGGCTAGCCGGCGCGCGAGTTCGTCGGCGTCGACGTGCAAGTCGAGGCGTCGTTCGACGACGTCGATCGTGATCAGGTCTCCCTCCTGGACGACGGCGAGCGGCCCGCCGCGCACCGCCTCCGGGCTGACGTGGCCGACCATCAGGCCCCGGGTTGCGCCGGAGAACCGGCCGTCGGTGACGAGCGAGACCGTCTCGCCGAGGCCGGCGCCGACGACCGCTGAGGTCACGCTTGGGCCACATCCATCAGCTCGATCGAGTCGGCGATCACCTCGCGCGAGATCAGCGAGGCGCGCATGCCGGGCGTTCCCTGCGTCCGGTTGTCCGAGACCGCGACCGTGTTGAAGGTGAGCGGGACGCCCCCGGCTTCCTCCACTCCGCTGGCGGCGGCCGCGGCGAGGTCGCGGTGGTTCAGGTTGCAGGGCATCGTCTCCGTCCAGGAGGAGGCGATGCCGACGATCGGCGCGCCGAGCCTTCCATGCTCGATGCCGAGCGAGCGGAAGTGCGAGCGGGCGCCGGCGCGTTCGACGCCGGCGGCCAGCTCGTCGCGGGCGTGTTGCCGATCGGCGGTCCGTCTACCCAAACCGCACGGTCGCCTTCACGCCGGAGTAGTCGAATGCCTCCTGGAAGCGGTCGGGCTCGACGCGCAGGCCGATCAGCCCCTCGGCCACCTGTGGCCAGCGTCGCTTCAGCTTGACGAGCCGGCTGACCGCAGTGTCCCAGTCCTGCCTGTGGGCGTTGACACTCCCGAAGACGGCCCGGTTCTGGATCACGAAATCCACTCCGAGCGTGCGCCGCTCGATCGGAACGGTCCCGGGATGGCCGTCGATTCCTAGGAGGCAGGCAACCCCGTTCCGGCGTAGGAGCCCGAAAGAGGCAGCCATCAGCCCGGCGCTCCCTGCCGCTTCGACGACGAGGTCGAAGCCGCCAATCTGGGCACCGGCCTCGCCCACGTCCTGGTCGACGGTCGAGAGGTAGTGTGCTCCGGAAGCCTCGATCAGCCGGGCCTGGTCGGAACCGGCAGCCTCTTTCGAGGCCGTCCAGACCTCGAAGTCGTCGAGGCGGAGGAAGAACGTGGCGAGCATGCCGACCGCGCCGGCGCCGAAGACGAGCGCCCGCGCAGGCTCCCAGGGCTGGCGACCGCCGATCGCGCGGGCGTGCCGGATTGCCCTGGCGCAGACCGACGACGGCTCGGCGAGCACGCCGAACCGGCCGAGCTCGCTCGGGATCGGAACCAGGAACTCCGGCGCCTCGGCCGCCAACTCGCAGGCGAAGCCGTGCAGTCGGGTGATGCCGCGCTCACGGTAGGCACCGGTCAGGCACGCATCGGGCGATCCTTCCGCGCACGCCGTGCACCGGCCACAGGAACGGCGCACGGTCGCGGCGATCAGGTCGCCGCGCGAGAAGGGGCCGCCGTCCTCGACCACCTCGGCCAGGAGCTCGTGACCGAGGATCAGCTCCTGCTCGCCGTCGGGAGGGATTCCGAAGAGACCCTGGGAAATCTCCCGGTCCGTGCCGCAGACGCCGATTTCCAGCGTGCGGAACAGGACGTCGCCGGGCTCAGGGCGGGGGTCCGGCACCTGGTCGACTCGAGTCGACCCGGAATTGCCAGGGGTGACAACAAGCGCTTGCACCCTTCGAGCTAACCCGCGCGGTAGGAGACCTGCTCGCGCTGCCCGCTCTCACTCGAGCGCACGATCGCATCGCACACCTCGGCCGCACGGTAACCGTCCTCGAACGTGGCCCCGTAGGGAGCGACGTCGCCGTTCTCGCCGATCGCCCTCAGCAGGTGGTGGAGCTCGTGCACGAAGGTCTCGCCCCAGCCGATGATGTGCCCGGGCGGCCACCAGAACTCCCAGAACGGATGGTCGGCCTCGGAGACGAGCACGGTCTTGAACCCCCGGGCACGGTCCCCGTCCGCGCGGAAGACTTGGAGCTCGTTCAAGCGTTCCATGTCGAAGGCGACAGAGCCCTTCGACCCGTTGATCTCCCACTGGAAGGCGTTTCGCCGGCCGAGGGCCAGGCGTGTCGACTCGATCGTCCCCACCGCGCCGCCCTCGAACTCGACGGCCGCCTCGATCGCGTCGTCGACCTTGCGGCCCGGGAGAAAGGTCTTCACGAGCGCCGAGACCGAGCCGATCTCGCCGACGAGGAAGCGGGCGAGGTCGATCACGTGCGCGCCGAGGTCGCCGAGGGCGCCCGAGCCCGCCTCGTCGGGCTGGAAGCGCCAGGTGTCCAGGCTCGGGTCGTCGCCCCAGTCCTGCAGGTAGCGGCCGCGGAAGTGCCGGAGCTCGCCGAGCTCGCCCGCCTCGATCAGCTCCCGCGCGAGCCGGACGGCCGGTACGAAGCGGTAGTTGAACGCGCAGAGGTGCTTGACGCCCGTCGCCGCGACGCGCTGCCAGATCTCGTGGCTCTCGTCGGCGGTCCGGCCGAGCGGCTTCTCGCAGATGACGTGCTTCCCGGCCTCGGCGGCGGCGATCGTCGGCTCCGCGTGCAGCGAGTTCGGCCCGCCGTTGTCGAAGAGGCCGATCCGCTCGTCGGCGACCAGGTCGCGCCAGTCGGTCGTCCAGCGCTCGTAGCCGTAGCGCTCCGCGGCGCCGGCGACCGCCTCCTCGTTTCGGCCTGCGATCGCGACGAGCCGCGGCATGAGCGGCGGCGGCCACGTCATGTAGGCGATCTTCTTGAAGGCGTTCGAGTGCGCCTTGCCCATGAAGGCGTACCCGAGCATGCCAACGCCGATCTCTGGGATTTCGCCTTCGGCGAAATCCCTAGTGGCTCCCGTGAGACTGCTCACTCTGTGCTCCTTTGCATCGCGGCATCGAACGCTAGCTCCGACGGGGCGAAATCGGTCCGGCGCACGTATGCCAGCGCGTCCTGGGCGCCGTACTCACGCTCCATGCCCGAATCTTCCCACTCGATCGAGAGCGGCCCGGCGTACCCGATCCGATTGAGGGCGCGGAAGACCGCCTCGAAGTCGACGTCGCCGTGACCCGGGGAGACGAAATCCCAGCCGCGGTCGGCCTCGCCGAAGTTCAGGTGCGAGGCGAGGATCGAGCGCCGACCGTCGAGTCGAAGCTTCGCGTCCTTGACGTGGACGTGGTAGATCCGGTCGCCGAACTCGTCGACGAACGCCGCCGCATCGAGGAGCTGGTGCGCGAGGTGACTCGGATCGAAGTTGATCCCGAAGCCCTCGCGGCGGCCGATCGCGGCGAGCGTCTTTCGCGTCGTGACGAAGTCGTAGGCGATCTCCGTCGGGTGCACCTCGAGGCCGAAGCGGACGCCCTCCTGGTCGAACACGTCGACGATCGGCCCCCACCGTTCGGCGAACTCCCCGTACGCGGCCTCGATCGCCGTGAAGTCGTTGGGCGGGAACGAGTAGATCTGGTGCCAGATCGATGAGCCGGTGAAGCCGTTCACCTGCTTCACCCCGAAGGCCGCAGCCGCGCGCGCGGTATCCATCATCCGCTCCGCCGCGCGCTGCCGGACGCCTTCGGGCTCGCCGTCGCCCCAGATCTCGGGCGAGAGGATCGTCTGGTGGCGCCCGTCGATCGGGTCGCAGACGGCCTGGCCGACGAGGTGGGCCCCGAGCGCCCAGCAGCCGAGCCCTCGAGCCTCGAGCAGCGCCCGCTTCTCCCCGACGTAGTCCGGCTCGGCCAGGGCGCGATCGACCTCGAAGTGGTCTCCCCAGCAGGCGAGCTCCAGGCCGTCGAAGCCCCAGGAGGCGACCTTCCCGGCCAGCGTCTCGAGCGGGAGGTCGGCCCACTGGCCGGTGAACAGCGTCACGGGTCTCGCCATGGGGGCGATACTACGACGCATCGTGGGAGCGCCCGTCAAGTGGGGGATCATCTCCACCGCCGACATCAACCGGAAGGTGATCCCGGGCGCGCGCGCGTCCTCGAAGGTGGA
The DNA here is from genome assembly GCA_038237665.1 of Gaiellales bacterium. Lineage (GTDB taxonomy): Bacteria > Actinomycetota > Thermoleophilia > Gaiellales > Gaiellaceae > JBBRYK01. Next base: position 6,942 of record JBBRYK010000025.1, read on the forward strand.
CCTCGTTGCAGTGGCGAGCCGTGACCGCGCCCGGGCCGGGGAGTACGCGCGGGAGTGGGAGATCGACCGGGCCTACGGCTCCTACGAGGAGTTGCTCGCAGATCCCGAGATCGAGGCGGTCTACATCTCGCTGCCGAACACGCTGCATTGCGAGTGGTCGATCCGCTCGGTGGAGGCCGGCAAGCACGTGCTCTGCGAGAAGCCGATGTCCAGGGATCCGTCCGAGGTGGAGGCCGCCTTCGATGCCGCCGAGAAGGCGGATCGTTTGCTGACGGAGGCGTTCATGTACCGGCACAACCCGCAGACGAAGCGCCTCCGGCAGCTGCTCGACGACGGGGCGATCGGCGAGCTCCGCCTCGTTCGCGCGGTCTTCAGCTATTCGCTCTACGACGCGGAGAACATCCGCCTGCGAACGGACGTCGACGGGGGCGCGCTGATGGATGTCGGCTGCTACTGCGTCAGCGGGTCGCGCCTGATCGCCGGCGAGGCCGAGCGTGTCTACTGCGAGCAGTGGCTCGGCGAGACCGGCACGGACTGGGTGTCCACGGGCTCGATGCGCTTTGCGGGCAACGTCCTCGGCCTCTTCGACTGCGGGACCGCGCTCCCCGAGCGCGACGAGCTCGAGGCGATCGGGAGCGAGGGCTCGCTCTTCCTCGATGATCCCTGGCATTGCAACCGCCCGGTGATCGAGGTGCGGCGCGCCGAGGGGACCGAGCGAATCGAGCTCGAGCCCGAGGACTCGTACCGCCTCGAGCTGGAGAACCTGAGCGACGCCATCCGCGGCGAGGCGGAACCGCTCCTCGGGCGGGACGACGCGGTCGCTCAGTAGCGGACGCTCGAGGCCTTGACGCGCGCAGCCGATTCTGGCGCGCTCGTCGCGCTTGAGGGACCGTGTTGACCGATCGAGCGCGGCAGTGCCAAAATCGCGCTGGGTGAGGGCGCGGCGGATCAACCACGTGTCGGTCCACGCCGTGGACATGGAGGCGTCGATCCGTTTCTACACGGAGCTGTTCGGGATGGAGCGGCTCCCGAGCCCGGACTTCGAGCACCCGGTCGAGTGGCTCCGCCTCGGCGACCAGCAGCTCCACCTCTTCCTGCGTGAGGACACGAAGGCCGCGCCGGCGTTTCACCACTTGGCCCTCGACGTGGACGACTTCGAGGCCGTCTACGCGAAGGCCAAGGAGCTCGGGGTCCTGAGCGCGGACGCTTTCGGCGGATCTCTTCGCGGGCACCCGGCCGGGTGGGTCCAGCTCTACCTCCGTGACCCGGCGGGGAACCTCGTCGAGGTGGACTGGCCGGATGCGTCGACGCTCAGCCCGGAGACGCTGGCCGAGATGACGCCGCTGGTCGACCAGGAAGGGGACGCCGCCGTCGCCACGCTGTACCACGCAGTCGACGGAGACGGCGTTTGAAGGCCGGAAAGTCGCCTGTTACGGTCGGCTCCCCTTGAGCGCCCTGGCGGCCAGGATTCCTACTCGGGAGCAGCTCGGCTCGTACCTCACGCTGCGCAAGGCGCCACTTCTCGTCGTCTTGGCGCTCGTTGTCTTCGCCTTCAGCTACGTGCTGTTCATCGCCGTGCCCGGGACCGGCGCCTACAGCTGGCGCGCGACGACGTTCGGCTCGGCCGTCCACGACCCCGGATCGTTCATCCGGATCACACTCGACTCGGTCACCTTCGCCGCCGCGCTCTTCATCGTTTCCAGCGGCTTCGCCCTCATCTTCGGACTGATGCGGGTCGTGAACATGGCCCACGGATCCTTCTACCTCCTCGGCGGCTACATCGCCTACGAGATCCAGCAGACGCTGACAGGGCAGGGCTTCTCGCTTCAGGGGACCGAGGTGAACACCTGGGAATGGCTCATCCCGCTGGTCGTCGCCGCGCCCTGCATCGCTGTCGTCGGCCTCGTCACGCAGCAGTCGTTCCTGCGCTGGAACCAGGGTCAGGAGCTGCGACAGGCGCTGATCACGATCGCGATCTCGGTGATCATCGCCGATCAGATCATCGCGCACTTCCCGCGCGCGGCCAGTTCGGGGGCCCAGAGATTCGGCGGCAGCGCCGTTGACCTGACCTGGCCGGGCTGGACTGACCGCTTCGTCAACCTGCACGTGGCCGGCGTGTCCTACTCGCTTGCCAAGCTCGTCATGCTCGGCATCGGGCTCGCGGTCGGCATCGGCCTCTGGCTCTGGCTCTACCGCACGAAGACGGGGATGATCATCCGCGCCGGGGTCGACGACCAGAAGATGACGGCGGCGCTCGGGGTCAACATCCAGCGCGCCTTTGCGATCGCCTTCGCGGTCGGCTCCGCGCTGGCGGCGCTCGGCGCAGTTGTCTGGGCATCGCAGTCGAACATCTCCTCCGGCCAGGATGGGCAGTGGCTGCTCAACTCGCTCGTGGTCGTCATCGTCGGCGGCATGGGCTCGATCTTCGGTGCGGCCGCAGGGGCGATCCTCTACGCGTTCGTCGCGGACTTCAGCGCCGCCTATCTCCCCTCCGCCGGCCCCAACTGCTGCGGGTCGTACTCGATCATCTTCACGTTCGTCCTGATTGCGCTCGTGCTCGCCTTCCGCCCGCAGGGCCTGTTCGGGAGACCAGGATGAACCCGCGGGCGTGGACGACGAAGCAGCAGCTCGAGCGCGGAATGGCGGCCGTCACGATCGTCATCGCGGCCCTCGCGCCGACGTTCCTCAACGCCAACTGGACGAACAACATCCTCACCGAGACGTTTCTGTTCGGGCTGGCCGCGTCGAGCCTGATCTTCCTTTCCGCCTACGGAGGAATGGTCTCGCTCGCCCAGACCGCCCTCGCCGGGATCTCGGGGATCATCCTCGGCAACATCGTCACGCAGGGCGGTGAGGGCGGAGTCTCGAAGGGCCTACACCTCGGCTGGGACCCGACGCTCGGGCTCGTCCTCGCGATCCTCGGGACGACCGCGATCGGGCTGATCTTCGGCATGGTTGCGGCTCGCAGCGCCGGGATCTACTTCCTGATGATCACCCTCACCTTCTCGGTGATAACCACGTACTTCCTGGGGCAGGTGACGAACATCTCCGGCTTCTCCGGCATCAGCAGCATCTACCGCTTCACCCCCAGCTGGATCGGCGACCTCGTCGGTCACCCCAACCGCCTCTACTACATCGCGTTCGGCGTCGCGATCTTCGCCTACCTCTTGATTCGGTACATCGTGCGCACGCCGTTCGGGATCACACTTCAGGGCGTCCGAGATGAGCCGGTGCGGATGGCGTCGCTCGGCTACAACGTCCCGCTCCACCGAACGCTCGCGTTCGGTTTCGCCGCCTTCCTCGCCTCGCTGGCGGGGATCCTCTACGCGTGGTGGAGCGGCACCGTCGCGCCCGGCAACGTCGACCTGCCCGAGACGATCAACCTGCTCGTGATGGCCGTCATCGGCGGTCTGGTCCGCATCGAGGGCGCCTGGGTCGGAGCCTTCGCCTTCATCGTCATGCGCGACTACGTGCGCGATTTCAATGTCCCGGGCTTGAGCTTCGGCGGCACCTTGTTCGGAGGCAGCTTCAACACGATCATCGGGATCATCTTCCTCGCCATCGTCCTCGTCTCCCCCGACGGTCTCATGGGCCTGTGGGGGCGGCTCTTCCAGTCGGGGCCGCTTTCGAGGTCGAAACAGAGGTCGGCACCGCAGGCGGCCGACCCAGTCGGCTGACATTTGTCAGAGAGCGGTCGGGTTGAAAGTTGGGACGCCAGTAGGCCAGAATCCGATTTCTTCGAACCAGCGGGAGGAGGGCATCAACAGATGAGGAGACTCAATCTGCGGAGCTGGAAGACTGCGGCGGTGTTGATTGTCGCAGTGGCCGGCCTCACGGTCGCGGCGACGACATCGTTGGCCGCGTCCAAAGCCGGGGTGGTCAAGGTCGCGATCATGACCGACTGCAAGCTCGCTTTCGGCTTCGCGTACGAGCCCGACATCGGCGGAGCGCAAGCCGCGTTTGCGCAGTACGCACACGGCAAGGCCGTCAACAAGAAGAAGCCGTCGGCCGGCATGACCGGGATTACTGCCGGTGGGAAGGACATCAAGATCGTCGGCTACGGCTGCGGCAACGACACGGTGCCGCTTGCGGTTACCGAGACCAAGCGCCTGATGGAGCAGTTGGGCGCCGACGTCATGGTTGGGCCTTTGTCGGGTGATGAGGCGGTGTCGGTCGCCAACTACGCCAAGGCGCATCCGACCAAGACGTTCATCATCGGCACGGCCGGTTCTCAGGATCCAACGATGCAGATCGCGCCGAAGAACATGTTCCGCTACCACGGGGACGGCGCCCAGTGGAACGCCGGGATCGGCGAGATCGCCTACAAGAAGCTGAAGTGGCGGAAGGCCGCGATCATCGAGGACGACTACAGCTTCGGCTGGACGTCGGCGGCCGGCATGATCGCCGACTTCTGCGCCGTCGGCGGCAACATCACGAAGCGCGTGTTCCCCCCGCTCAACACGACCGACTACGCGCCGTTCGTCCGCCAGCTCCCGCCGCCCAACCAGGTTGACGGGTACTTCTCGGCGGTGGGCGGCACCGGTACGTCGGCGATGCTGAAGGCGTACGAGCAGTCCTACGGCAAGCTGGACCCGAAGAAGTGGATCGGCAACCTGTTCTTCAGCTTCCTCGGCGCCGACAAGACGGTCGCCCCGAAGGTCGTCGGCTCGTACATCGGCGGGTTCGGGACGGGCCCGGGGCTGAAGACGGCTCAGGCGAAGGCGTACGAGCGCAAGGTCGCCGCGATCTACCCCGGCCTGAACGGCGGGAACTTTGCGGACGGCTTCGTCTACAACTACTACAACGCAGCATGGGCGCTCGTCCAGGGCCTCCAGAAGTCCGGGGGAGCCCTCGGCGCGAAGCTGCAGGCCGCGATGCCGCGGACGCTCAGGGCCGGGTACCAGGTCTCGAACGGTGGGCTGGTCAAGCTGGACTCCCGCCGCCAGGCGATCCAGGACCAGTACGAGCTCCAGCTCGTCAAGAACGCCGACGGGTCCGTTGGCCCGACGGTCGTTGCATACGTCCCTGGTGTCGATCAGTCGTTCGGTGGTCTCTTCTCTCCGTCGAGCCCGCCGCCCGGTCGCACCCAGCCGGCGTGCAAGAAGCAGAAGACGCCCTGGCAGGGCAAGATCAAGGTCGTCAAGAACGGCGTGATCACGAAGCAGATCCTCAAGTAGGCGTTTGACCGAAGCACCAGCAGCCGAACACGCCGAGCCGGCCCTCCGCTTGCGGGGGGTCGGCCGGCGTTTCGGCGGCCTGCACGCAGTTCGCGAGGTCGACCTCGAGATCGCGCCGGGTGAGAGGCGGGCGATCCTCGGCCCGAACGGGGCGGGCAAGACGACGCTCTTCAACGTCATCTGCGGAGACTTCCCGCCGACCTCGGGCACGGTCGAGCTCCTCGGCCGAGATGTCACCCACATGCCGGCCAGGAGACGGGCGAAGCTGGGGCTCGCCCGGACGTACCAGCAGTCCCGGATCTTTGCCGGCCTGACCGTCGAGGACAACATCTATCTGTCTGTCCTGGGCGTCAGCCGCGGCCATCTCCGCCCGGTGCTAACCGCCAAGGATGCGGAGTACCGCGAACGCGCACGCGAGACGGCGAGACGCGCAGCGATCGAGCACAAGCTGGGCGAGCTCGTCGGCTCGCTCTCGCACGGCGAGCACCGGCAGGTCGCGCTCGCGGTCGCACTGGCCGCCGAGCCGCAGATCATGCTCCTCGACGAGCCGGCCTCCGGGCTCTCCCGCGGCGAGCGGGTGCTCCTCACCGACCTTCTGCTTGCTCTCGACCGCGATATCACGCTTATCGTGTTCGAGCACGACATGGACGTGGCGCTCCGCGTCGCCGAGCAGGTGACGATGATGCACGACGGCCGCGTGATCGTCGAGGGCACGCCCGACGAGATCCGCGCGAACGAGCTCGTGCACGACCTGTATCTGGGCCGGAGCCACCGGAATGAGTGAGGCCCTGCTTCGCGTCGAGGGCCTGAATGCGTATTACGGAAGCTCTCATGTCATCCAGGACGTCTCGTTCGGGCTCGGCGAGCAGGCGCTCGCGATCGTCGGGCGCAACGGCATGGGGAAGACCACGCTCTGCGCCGCGATCATGGGCCTGAATCCGCCGCGCGTGTCGGGGTCGGTGCGGTTCGAGGGGCACGAGCTGGTCGGCAGGGCCTCGTACAAGATCGCCCCGCTCGGGATCGGCTATGTCCCGCAGGGCCGCCGCCTGTTCCCGTCGCTGAGCGTCGACGAGCACCTGCAGATGGTCTCGAGCCGGAACGGCGGCCGGTGGACCCCGCGTCGGGTCTACGAGCTCTTTCCACGCCTCGGCGAGCGCAAGCGGAACGGCGGCGCGCAGCTCTCGGGCGGCGAGCAGCAGATGCTCGCGATCGGGCGCGCGCTGGTCACGAACCCGAAGCTCTTGATCATGGACGAGCCATCCGAGGGGCTTGCCCCGGCAATCATCGAGATGCTGATCGAGACGTTCAAGAAGCTCGAGGAGGAGGGCTTGAGGATCCTGTTGATCGAGCAAAATCTCGGCGTCGCCACGTCGCTCGCCGAGCGCCAGCTGATCATGGTCGGGGGGGAGATTGCGATCGAGACCACCGCCGCCGCGCTCGGCGGCGACCCGGAGCTCCAGCGCCGCTATCTCGGCGTCGAGCCCGTCGCACGGTAAGACTGTGCTCGATGGGGACCGGCCGCCGCCTGCCTCTGCTCGCCCTGGCCGCGCTCCTGATCGCGGGCTGCGGCTCGTCGAAGCCGAAGGGTCCGGCGGATCTGCTGTTCGTCAGCCCGCGCGACGGCGACTACGCGATCTTCGGCGCCAATGCCAAGGGCGGCCAGGTCCGCCGGCTGGTCGAGGAGAAGGGCGATCCGTCGACGCCGAGCGGGCTCTTCTTCCAGCTCGAGCCGGCGTGGTCGCCCGACGGCTCCCAGATCGCGTACGTGAGCAAGCGCGACGGGGCGTCGCACGTCTTCGTCATGCAGGACGACGGTTCGGGCAACCGCCGTTTGACCAACGGGTCGAAGGAAGACGACCACCCTGCGTGGTCGCCCGACAGCACCACGATCGTGTTCGCACGCGAGGGCGCGTTGTTCACCGTCCCGGCCGGCGGAGGGCAGGCGCGGCGCATCGGTCGAGGGCTTGGGAATGCTGCTAACCCTGCCTGGTCGCGGGACGGGAAGATCGCCTACGACTACCGGCAGCCCGGTTACTCGATTCGCGAGCTCTGGGTGATGAACGCTGACGGCAGCGGGATCCGCAGGTTGACGAAGCTCCGCCAGGTCAGCACGCTTCCGGCTTGGTCACCGGACGGCAAGCGGGTTGCCTTCCAGAGCAACCTACGCGGCGCCCACTACGAGATCTACACCATCCGTCGCGACGGAACCGGCCTCCGCCGGCAGACCAGATCCGGCAACGACACGATCAGCCCCGCCTGGTCGCCCGACGGGAGGCTGACGTTCTCGCGTGACGGCTCGCTCTGGAGGATCGACGCTCAGGGCAAAGAAACGCAGTTGACCTCGCCTGACGGAAACGACTCGAGCCCTGCCTGGCGGCCGGCTGGGGTGCCGCAGTAGATGGCCACGGTCGTCCTCCTCGGCACGCTCGACACGAAGGGCCACGAGTACGACTACCTGCGCGAGCGGATCCGTGAGGCCGGCTGCGATGTCGTACTCGTGGACACCGGTGTGCTCGGAGAGCCGCTGACGGCGCCCGACGTGACCCGCGAAGAGGTGGCGCAGGCTGCCGGTGAGGACGTCGCGGCGCTTGCGGCCGCCGACGACCGTGGTGCGGCCGTTTCGGCGATGGGGCGCGGCGCCGCCGAGATCGTCAGGCGCTTGCACGAAGAGGGACGGCTCGACGGCGTGGCGTCGGTGGGCGGGTCCGGCAACGCTTCGATCGCCGCCGAGGCCATGCGCGGCCTCCCGGTTGGCGTGCCGAAGCTGATCGTGACGACCCTGGCTTCGGGTGACACGCGCCCGTACGTCGGCGCGAGCGACGTGACGATGACGTACTCGGTCGTCGACATCGCCGGCCTGAATCGAATCTCCGAGCGGATCCTTTCCAATGCCGCGGGCGCGATCGCCGGCATGGCGAAGGGTTTGGGGCTGCCGGCCGCCGAAGACCGGCGGCCCCTGATCGGCGCTTCGATGTTCGGCGTCACGACGCCGTGTGTCACGCGCGCGCGCGAACGGCTCGAAGAGCTCGGCTACGAGGTGCTGGTCTTCCACGCGACCGGCACCGGCGGCCAGTCGATGGAGGCTCTCGTCGAGGGCGGCTTCCTCGCCGGCGTCCTCGATGCCACGACGACGGAGCTCGCCGACGACCTCGTGGGCGGCGTGCTCTCTGCCGGGCCCGACCGGCTCGAGGCGGCCGGGCGGCTGGGCGTCCCCCAGGTCGTTTCGCTCGGCGCGCTCGACATGGTCAACTTCGGTCCAGTCGAGACGGTGCCTGCGGAGTTCCGCGAACGGAACCTCTACGTCCACAACCCGACCGTCACGCTGATGCGGACGACGCCCGAGGAGTGCAGGGAGCTCGGCCGGCGCATCGGCCGCAAGCTGTCCGAGGCGGCCGGCCCGACGGCCCTCTTCATACCGCTAGAGGGAATTTCGATGATCGCCGTCAAGGGGGGCCCGTTCCACGACCCGGCCGCCGACGCCGCGCTGCTCGAGGGCCTCCGCGAGACCGTCGATCCGGAGCTGGAGGTGCATGAGCTCGACCTCGACATCAACGATGCGAAGTTCGCCGAGGCCATGGCCGACCGCCTGCACGAGCTGGTCTCTGCGCAGGTGCCCGCGTGACCCGGCAGGAGGCGCTCGGCCGTCTGCGGGCCCAGGTCGAGGCCGGCAGCCCGATCATCGGCGCCGGCGCCGGCACGGGCCTCTCGGCGAAGTGCGCCGAGGCCGGCGGGGCGGACCTGATCATCATCTACAACTCGGGCCGCTACCGGATGGCCGGACGCGGCTCCCTGGCGGGCCTCTTGCCGTACGGCGACGCGAACGCGATCGTCGTCGAGATGGCGGCCGAGGTGCTCCCGATCGTCAAGGAGACCCCTGTCCTGGCGGGGGTCTGCGGCACCGATCCGTTCCGGCTGATGCCGGTGTTCCTCGACGAGCTCCGGCGGATCGGGTTCTCGGGCGTCCAGAACTTCCCGACGGTGGGTCTCTTCGACGGGACGTTCCGGGGAAATCTGGAAGAAACCGGCATGGGCTTCGGGCTCGAGGTGGAGATGATCCGGTTGGCGCGGGAGCGAGAGCTGCTAACCGCGCCCTACGTCTTCAACGTTGACGAGGCGCGGGCCATGGCCGATGCTGGCGCGGACGTGCTCGTCCCGCACATGGGCCTGACCACCGGTGGTGCGATCGGCGCGGAGACGGCCAAGACGCTCGACGAGGCCGTCGAGCTCGTCCAGGCCATGGCCGACGCGGCCAAGGAGGTGAGCCCGGACGTCCTCGTCCTCTGTCACGGTGGCCCGATCGCCGAGCCCGACGATGCGGCCTACGTGCTGGCCCGGACGAGCGGCGTGGTCGGCTTCTTCGGCGCGTCCAGCATGGAGAGGCTACCGACGGAAGTTGCCATGATAGACAACATGAAGCGATTCAAGTCAATTACCGTAGGAGGTTGAGATGAGCAGATTCGTGACGGCAGGCGACGTGCCGACGGAGGACTTCGATTGGGGGAGCGCCGGCATGCGGGCCTCACCGCCGAACACAGGCTGCACCTCCTTCGTCGTGATGGACGTCCGTCTCGACCCCGGCTTCTACCACGCCTTCCACAAGCATCCCGACCAGGACGAGATGATCATCGTCAAGTCGGGGCGGGCTACCCAGTACCTCGAGGGCGAGCACACGGAGCTCGGACCGGGCGACTCCGTCTACATCGACAAGGACGTCGTGCACGCGACCTACAACGATTCCTCCGACCCCGTCGAGCTGCAGGTCGTTCTGGCGCCGGCGGTCGGAGACGGCGGGTACGTGGCCGTCGACGTTTCGGCCGAGGAACCCTGGAGCGGTCTGCGAGGCTCGGGCTCATGAGGGCGGTCCGTGTCCACGAGGGCGGCGAGCTCCGCTACGAAGAGGCGCCCGACCCCGTCGCCGGGCCGGGCGAGGTGGTCGTCGAGCTGAAGGCGGCGGCGGTCAACCGCCGCGACCTGCTCGTCCGCAACCCGCCGGGGCCCGCCTACCAGTTCCCGCTGCCGCTGATCCCGGGATCGGACGGCGCCGGGATCCGCCGCGATATGGGCGAGGAGGTCGTCGTCTACCCGGGGCTCGGCTGGGGCTCCAGGGACGACGCGGCCGGCCCGGACTGGCGGATCCTCGGCGGTCCTGACGACGGTACGTACGCCGAGCTCGTCAAGCTGCCGCTGGAGAACGTCTTCCCGAGGCCGAAGCGGCTCTCCTGGGAGCAGTCGGCGGCCTTCCCGCTCGTCGGGCTGACGGCGTTCCGTGCCCTCTTCACGGTCGGCCGGATGCGCGCCGACGAAACCGTGCTGGTGCTGGGGGCCGGAAGCGGCGTTTCGACGATCGCGGTCCAGCTGGCCGTGCTCGAAGGGAACCGTGCTCTCGTCACGTCCTCGAGCGAGGAGAAGATCGCGCAGGCGAAGGAACTGGGCGCGGCCGGGGGCGTGCTCTACACGGACGACGACTGGCCCGAGCAGGTCCGCGAGCTGGCGGGCGGGGGAGTCGATCTCGTCCTCGACTCGGTCGGAGTGACCTGGCCGGGATCGCTTCAATGCCTCCGCAGAGGCGGTCGCCTCGTCGTGTTCGGCGGCACCGGCGGGCCGACGACGGAGCTCGACGTCCGTCATGTCTACCTCAACTGGCTCTCCATCCTCGGGACGACGATGGGCTCGGCGCGCGACTTCGCCGCGCTCCTACGGCTCATCAGCGCGGGCCCGATCAAACCTGTGATCGACAGCGTCGGCCCGCTGGCGGAGGCGGAGGCCGCGCACGAGCGAATGAAGGCAGGCGAGCACTTCGGGAAGCTGGTGCTGGAGATCGCCTAGCGGTACTCGACGACTTCGTCGAGCGGCTTCCTGTTCGCGCGGGCGCTCCACTCCTCGGCGCTGCGGCTCTCCGGATCGCGCGGCTTGGCCGGCCAGCCGAAGCTGACCAGGATCGCCACGGGCTCGTCCTCGCTCAATCCCAGGACACGGCGCGTCTCGTCGGGGTCGGGCATTCCGTTCGGGCAGGAGACGACGCCGTCGTTCCAGGCGACGAGCAGCATGTTCTGGAGCGCCCGGCCGATGTCGATTCCTGGTTTGCCCAGGATCGCGACGGCAAAGTCGCAGCCGCGAACGTTGTCGGCCGCGTAGACGGTCTCGGCCAGCCGGCTCTTCAGCTCGCGATCGGCGACGACGAGGAAGCGCCAGGGCTGCCGGTTGCGCGCGCTGCCGGCGAGCCACCCGCCGTCCAGGATCCGGCGGCGCACGTCGTCGGGCACCGGCCGGTCGGAGTACCGCCGCTCGTCGCGCTTGCTGGCGACGGCCAGGTACGCATCCATGCGGCAATCGTAAACTGATCTCGTGCAGCAGCGGACGCTCGCGACCCGGATCGGTGCCGGACTGTCGACCACGAGTGCGGCGGTCGACGCGGCCGCCGAGGCGGCGCGCGAGGCAGGGACCGGCCTTGGTGGAGCGCCGGATCTCGCCTTCCTGTTTCTGACCTCCGAGCATCTCGCGGCCGCGGGCGAGGCCGCTGCTGCCGTTCGCGCGGAGCTCGACCCGCGCCACCTCGTCGGCTGCGTCGCCGAGGGCGTGCTCGCAGGAACGCAGGAGCTCGAGGGCGGGCCGGGCGCAGCCGTCTGGGCTGCCGCGCTGCCCGGGGCCGAGATCTCGGCGTTCCACGCGGCCGCGGTTTCGCTGGATGAGGGCGTCGCGATCTCGGGCTTCCCGGACGTCGACGACGCCGCCCTCGTCGCGCTCCTTGTCGATCCCTTCACCTTTCCGATCGGCGGCTTCCTCGGCAGGCTGAACGAGCAGCGGCGAGGATTGCCGCTCGTCGGTGGCATCGCCACGGGCGGCGGCGGTCCCAATGCGGCGGCGCTGGTCGTCGACGGCGAGGTCTACGAGGAGGGGGCGGTGGGCGTCAGCCTTTCCGGGGTTCGCGTCGCGACCGCCGTCTCGCAGGGCTGCGCACCCATCGGCCGCGAGGCGGTGATCACGCGGGCCGAGGCCAACGTCGTCTTCGAGCTGGCCGGCAAGCCGGCGCTGCACTGGGTCCGGTCGCAGCTCGCCGGTCTGACGCCCGCGCAGCAGGCCCTCGCGGGTCACGGGCTCCTGGCCGGCCTCGTCATCGACGAGAACAAGGCCGAGTACGGCCGCGGCGACTATCTGATGCGAGCGTTGATCGGCGTCGACGAGGCGGCCGGGTCGATCGCGATCGGCGAGCAGGTGCGAGTGGGACAAACGCTTCGCCTGCATGCGCGGGATGCCGGGAGCGCCGACGAGGATCTGCGGGAGGCGCTCGCGGGCACGCTCGCCTTCGGCCGCCCGGCCGGCGCGCTCATGTTCACCTGCAACGGGCGCGGCACGAACATGTTCCCCGAGGCCGGCCATGACGCACGCGTCGTCGAGGAAGAGCTCGGGGTACCGGCGACCGCAGGCTTCTTCTGCGGCGGCGAGATCGGCTCGGTCGGCGGGCGCTCCTTCCTGCACGGCTTCACGGCCACGCTGGCCGTCTTCCTCGAGTCCTGACGGCTCAGGCCGGGAGGCTTTAGTCCAGCCGGTCGTACGCGGGGAAGGTGAGGAACTCGACGAAGTCCGGGGCGAGGACGACCTCGTCGAACACCTCCCGAGCCGGCTCGTAGGGATCGCCGAGCCTCCCCATCTCCTCGCGCTCGATCCGGAGCACGTCGTCTCTGGAGACGCGGCCGTGGTGGATCCACTGCCAGAGCTGCGAACGCGAGATCTCCGCGGTGGCGACGTCCTCCATCAGATTGTTGATTGCCGCCGCCCCCGTGCCGTTCAGCCAGGCGCCGAGGTACTGGATGCCGACGCTGACGTTCGCGCGGATGCCTTCCTCGGTCACGTCGCCTGAGGTCGCGGCCACGTTCAGGAGGTCGAGCGCGGAGACGTCCACGTCGTCCCGTTGCCGCTCGACCTGGTTGGGGCGGTCACCCAGGACGCGGTCGAACTCGGTCTGGGCGGTCGGGACGAGATCGGGGTGCGCGACCCACGTGCCGTCGAAGCCGTCACCGGCCTCGCGCTCCTTGTCCTCGCGCACCTTGGCCAGGGCGATCTCGTTCACTTCCGCGTCGCGACGGCTGGGGATGAACGCGGCCATTCCTCCGATCGCGTGCGCGCCGCGTGCATGGCACGTCTTGACGAGGAGCTCCGAGTATGCGCGCATGAACGGCACGGTCATCGTCACCTGCGCCCGGTCGGGGAGGACGAAGTCCGGGCGGTCACGGAACTTCTTGATCACGCTGAAGATGTAGTCCCAGCGGCCGGCGTTCAGGCCCGCCGAGTGCTCGCGCAGCTCGTAGAGGATCGCGTCCATCTCGAACGCGGCCAGGATCGTCTCGATCAGGACGGTGGCCTTGATCGTCCCGCGCGCGAGACCGAGCTCGTCCTGGGCCTGGACGAAGACGTCGTTCCACAGGCGTGCCTCGAGATGGCTTTCGAGCTTGGGGAGGTAGAAGTAGGGGCCGCTGTCGCGCTCGGCGAGCTCGCGGGCGTTGTGGAAGAGATAGAGGCCGAAGTCGAAGAGGCTCGCGGAGATCAGCTCCCCGTCGACTGCAACGTGCTTCTCGACGAGATGCCAGCCGCGCGGCCGAACGAGGAGCGTGGCGATCTCGTCGTTCAGGCGATAGCTCTTCTCGCCCGTGTCGAGTGAGATCTCGCGGCGAACGGCGTCGATCAGGTTCTGCTGGCCCTCGACCACGTTCGTCCACGTCGGCGAGTTGGCGTCCTCGAAGTCGGCCATGAAGACGCGGGCGCCCGAATTGAGGGCGTTGATCAGCATCTTGCGCTCGACCGGGCCGGTGATCTCGACGCGGCGGTCCTGGAGGTCGACCGGGGCGGGGGAGACGCGGAAGTCCTCGGGCGCCTCGACGAACCGCGGCTGCTCGCCGGCGTCGAGCGACGCCTGCCGCTCCGTGCGCGCGGCCAGGAGCTCGGCGCGGCGGGGGCCGAACTGGCGCTGGAGGTCGCGGACGAAGCGAAGAGCGTCCTCGCTCAGGATGCGGCTTGTCGTCTCGTCCTGCGAGCCCCGGATGTCGACGCCTTCCATTGCGGGTTAGCCTGCCATACCGTGATCGTCGACGCCCACAACGACCTGCTGATGGAGGTCGTCTGGCGTGAAAACGAGGGCGCGAAGAACCCGTTCGCGGAGCACTGGCTCCCGAAGCTCGAGGCGGGCGGCGTCGAACTGCAGGTGTGCGCGATGTTCGTCGACATCGACCACCTGCCGGAGGGGGCGCTGCGGGTGGCGCTGGGACAGGCCGGAGCGTTCTGGCGGCTCGCCGGCGCGAACGCGGGTGTGCGGCCGGTGACCTCCCGCGAGGATCTCGCAAACGACGGAATCGGGCTGATGCTCTCCCTGGAGGGCGTCGAGCCGCTCGGCTCCGACCCCGCGCTGATCGACGCGTTCTGGCGACTCGGCGTCCGGATGGTCGGGCTCACGTGGAACCGCCGCAACGCGTTCGCCGAGGGCGCTGCGGAGCAGGGCGGGCTGTCGTCGCTCGGGGTCGAGCTCGTCCAGCGCTTGGCGGAGCTGGGCGCGATCATCGACCTCGCACACGCGTCGGAGCGGACGTTCGCAGGGGTGCTCGAGCACTCCGGCTCGGCCGCGCTTGTCATCTCGCACAGCTGCTGTCGCGGCGTCTACGACTCGCCGCGGAACGCCTCGGACGACCAGCTGCGGGCGCTGGCCGAGCGCGGGGGCATCCTCGGCGTGATGGCGCTGCCGCTCACCGTCGACCCTTCCCGGCCGACGATCGACCGCTTGATCGACCACGTCGATCACGCGGTCTCGGTGATGGGGATCGAGCACGTCGGCCTCGGCGGCGACTTCATCCGGCAGCTGTTCGCCTCGGGTGCCGCCCGCATCTCGGGCCGCGAGAACGCGCTCGCGCCGCCGGGCATCGAACCCGGCCGCGGCATGGATGACCTCCCCGGCCCCGAGCGCTACGGCGATCTCGTCTCGGCGCTCGAGCGGCGCGGCTACGAGGGCGACCGCCTCGAAGCGATCCTGCGCGGCAACTTCCTCCGGGTTTTCCGCGAGGCGCTCCCGGTCCAAAAGGGACAGGACTGAGGGACAGACCCTCAGTCGTGTCCGCAGGTTCGGCGCACAGGCACGGTGCCAGGCACCGGGACCTGTCCGGAAGGGACATTTTCCCTGCAACTGGGCTCGGGGGACAGCCGTTCTAGCCATGTCACCGTCACATGGCTAGATTCGACAATGTGAGCCTCCCTGAAGCGTTCCTCCGCGGGCTCGAGGGCGTCCTCGCGCCGGACGCGCTGATTCGCGAGCCCGAGCAGCTCCGCACCTACGAGTGCGACGGGCTGACCGGCCACCGGATGATCCCGGCGCTCGTTGTCCTGGCAGGCACCACCGGCGAGGTGCAGTCCATCCTCCGCCTCTGCCACTCGTACGAGATTCCCTTCGTCGCCCGCGGCGCCGGGACCGGATTGTCGGGCGGAGCCCTTCCGGTCGCCCACGGCATCGTCATCTCGCTCGCCCGGATGAACCGAATTCTCGAGATCGACGTCGACCGGGGCCGCATCGTGGTCGAGCCCGGGGTGACGAACCTGGCGGTCACGCAGGCCGTGATCGCAGACGGCTTCTTCTATGCGCCCGACCCTTCCAGCCAGCAGGTCTGCACGATCGGCGGGAACCTCGCCGAGAACTCGGGCGGGGCCCACTGCCTCAAGTACGGCTTCACCGTCCACCACGTGCTCGCCGCCGACGTCGTGCTTCCGGACGGCGACCTCGTCACGCTCGACCGCGGCGCCCCCGGCCCCGACCTGCTCGGCGCGTTCGTGGGCTCCGAAGGGACGCTCGGCATCGCGACGCGAATCACCCAGCGCGTCGTTCGGCGCCCGGAAAGCGTGGTCACCCTTCTGGCCGGTTTTCCGTCCACGGACGCCGCGGGCGGGGCCGTCTCCGAGATCGTTGCCGCCCGGATCCTCCCCGCGGCGATCGAGATGATGGACAGCCTCACCCGCGAAGCTGCGGAGAAAGCCGTCCACGCGAACTACCCGCACGACGCCGGGGCGATCCTGATCGTCGAGCTCGACGGTTGCGCCGAGCAGGTCGAGGACGACCTCGCAGCGGTGGAGGGCCTCTGCCGCGGGAACGGTGCGACGGAGATCCGGACGGCTGCCGACGAGGTCGAGCGGGCCCTGCTCTGGAAGGGGCGCAAGGCCGCGTTCGCAGCCATGGGTCGCGTCAGCCCCGACTACTACGTCCAGGACGGGGTCGTCCCGCGGACCCAGCTCCCGGGAGTCCTACGCCGGATCGGCGAGCTCGAGCGCGAGTTCGGGCTGCGCGTCGGCAACGTCTTCCACGCCGGCGACGGCAACCTTCACCCGCTCGTCTGCTACGACGCCCGGATCGCCGGCGAGCCCGAACGGGCCAAGCTGCTGGCGGAGGCGATTCTGGAGGCGTGCGTCGACGCCGGCGGCTCGATCACGGGAGAGCACGGCATCGGCGCCGACAAGGCCTGCTCGATGCCGCTCCTCTTCGGCCCGGACGACCTCGAGGCCATGCAGCGGCTGCGCCGCGCTTTCGACCCCGCCGGGATCGCCAACCCCGGAAAGATCTTCCCGACCCCGCGGCTTTGCGGCGAGGTACCCGGGCCGTACCGCGCGCATCCGCTCGAACGGGCAGGCCTTGTCGAGCGATTCTGAGCACGTAGGCGTCCCGGCCGAGCCCGCAAGCGTCGAGGAGGCCGCGGAGATCTTCCGGCGCGCCTCGGCGGAGGGCCTGACCGTCTCGATCGAGCGGCCGGGCGGCGACATCCGGCTCTCGACGGCGCGGCTCGACCGGATCCTCGAGCACGAGGCGGGTGACCTGACCGCCACGGTCGAGTCCGGCATCCGCCTCTCGGCTCTGAACGAGCGCCTTGCCGAGCATGGCCAGGTGCTCGCGCTCGATCCGCCCGGCGATCCCACCGTCGGCGCCTGCCTCGCGGCCAACCTCTCGGGCCCGCGCCGCCACCGGTACGGCGAGCCGCGCGACCTCGTGCTCGGGGTCACGCTCGTCCTCGCCGACGGCACGGTCGCCCACTCGGGCGGAAAGGTCGTCAAGAACGTGGCCGGATACGACCTGGCCAAGCTGTTCTGCGGCTCCCGCGGCCGCCTGGGGCTGATCGCCCGCGCGAGTCTCCGCCTTCATCCGCGCCCGGATGCGGCGCGCACGCTCGTCATCCCCGTCGGGACACGGAAGGACGCCGAGCGCGTTGCGCTCACCGTCCATCGCTCGACGTTGTCCCCGAGCGCGTTCGAGCTGCTCCCTCCGAGCTCGGTGGCTCTCCTCTTCGAGGGCTCCGAGCGGGCGGTCGAGGCCCAGGTCGCCCGGGCCCGGAAACTCGTCGGCGGGGCCGAGGAAGACGCTTCCGTCTGGGCGCAGGCACTTCCGCCACGCCACGGAGAGCCGGCGCCCCCGGCTCTGCTCGAACGCCTACGAGGCGAGTTCGACCCGCAAGGAGTCCTGGTCTGATCGACCGCAGCCTGATTGCCGACTGCATCCATTGCGGCTTTTGCCTGCCCACCTGCCCAACCTACGGGCCGCTCTGGCAAGAGGAGATGGACTCTCCCAGGGGCCGCATCCACCTGATGGACGCGCTCGTCGAGGGCCGCATCTCCCTTTCGGCCACCGTCGTCGAGCACTTCGACCGTTGCCTCGGATGCATGGCCTGCGTGACCTCCTGCCCCTCCGGCGTCCAGTACGACCGCCTGATCGAGCAGACCCGCGAGTACATCGAGGAGCACTACGACCGGGAGCCGGCGGACTGGCTGCTCCGGACGGCGATCTTTCGCCTGTTTCCACACCCGCAGCGGCTACGCGCCGCCCTCCGGCTGTCCCCGCTCGGCCGGCGTATTCCCCTTCCCGCGCGGCTCCGCGCGCTCGCCGACCTGGCGCCGCCCTGGCGGGCCGAGGAGGCCCCGCCGCCGTTGACGCCGGCAAGCTCGCCGCGGCGCGCCCGCGTCGGCGTGCTCGCCGGCTGCGTCCAGCGCGTCGTCTTCGGGGACGTGAACACGGCCACAGCCCGCGTGCTCGCCGCGGAGGGTTGCGAGGTGTCCGTGCCGCCGGGCCAGGAATGCTGCGGTGCCCTGCACCTCCACGCCGGCCGGCGCGCCGAGGGCATTGCCCGCGCCCGGGCGCTGGGGCGCCTCTTCGCCGAGGCGGGGGTGGACGCGATCGTCGTCAACGCGGCGGGGTGCGGCTCCCATTTGAAGGACGCCGGGCTCGACGTGCCCGTCAAGGACGTCTCCGAGCTCCTCGACGAGCTCGGGCCGCGGGCCGCGCGAGCGCCGCTCGAGCTCCGCGTTGCCTTCCAGGACTCCTGCCACCTGGCGCACGCGCAGGGAATCCGCGACGCACCGCGCGCGCTCCTGACAACAATCCCCCGGCTCGACCTGGCGGAGCCCGCCGACCAGGCGATCTGCTGTGGAAGCGCCGGTATCTACAACATCGTCCAGCCGCAGGCCGCGCGCGAGCTCGGGGACCGCAAGGCGACACGCATTCTCGAGACCGAGCCCGATGCCTACGCGAGCGCAAACCCCGGCTGCCTCGTCCAGGTCTCGACGGCGCTGCGCCGCGCCGGCCGCGCGCTGCCTGCCCTCCATCCGGTCGAGATCCTGGATGCTTCGATTCGGGGCGAATCGTGTGACGAATTGCTACGACGCGCACGTATGTAGCGCGATGGCCATCGTCGTCTACACTCCTGCCCGCAGGTGAGCGAGACCCCCTCAACGATCACGTGCCCGCGCTGCGAGCACGTCGTCCCGGCGACGCCGTACTGCGTCCGCTGCGGTGAGTGGCTGGTCGACGACCTGAGCCAGCATCCGTCCGGCAGGCGAGGCTTCGCTGCGGCTCCGAACGAGAGCCCGCTCCGGCCAAACGTGATCTCGACGATCTTCCCGCAGCTGCCGCGGGCCGACATGGACAGCTTCCGGGCATCCCTGGCCCTCGGCGCCGCCGCGATCATCGTGCTGGCCCTCTTCCGCCTCTTCCCGCTCGGGCTCGTCGGCTCGGCGGTGCTGGTCCCGCTGCTCGTGATCCTCTACCTCTGGGATGTCGACCTCTACGAGGACGAGCCGCTTCTGGTCATGGCCCTGACGATCCTGTGGGGGATCGGGGCGGGCATAGGCGTCGGCTTCCTGACGAGGCACGTCGTCGAGCAGAGCGCGGGTCTCGCGGTTCAGACGAGCAACCACACCTTGATCTGGAGCGGAATCTTGATCCCGCTGATCAGCTTCGCGGCGATGATCGCCGGGCCACTTCCTCTCCTCCCGTACCGGAAGTTCAACGACGTCCTCGACGGAGCGACCTTCGGCGCCGCTTGCGCAGTGTCGTTCGTCGGTGCGGAACTCCTGACCCACTCGTCCGACTTCCTCGCCTCCGGCGTCCGTCCGGTCGGCGACACCGTGCCCTGGGTTCTGCGGCTGATCTCCCTGGGCGTCGTCGTGCCCGTGCTCGCAGCCTGTGCGGTCGGCGCCGTCGCGGGCGCGCTTTGGCTCCGCTATCGGGCGCCGGTCCGTGACCGGAACGTCCTCGGGCCGCTCGGACACCCCTTCGTGGCCGTCCCGCTCGCAGCCGGGCTGATCGTCGGGGCTGCGCTGATCCAGCTCTATATGGACACCTGGCTCGAGCTCGCGCTGCTGGTGGTCAACGCGCTGCTCGCACTCCTCTGGCTGCGTCTGATGATCCATCTCGGCCTGCTTCAGGAGGCCTCGGAGATCGAGATCGGCCCGCCGGTCACGTGCACGAACTGCGGGAAGCAGACGCCGAGTCACACCTTCTGCGCATTTTGCGGCATGGCGCTCAGGGCCCAGCCGAAGCAGGCGTTTCCTCCGCGACCGCGGGTCGACCCGAAGGGGGCCCAGCCGGCATGAATGCAGTCACTCCTGAGCCGACCACCCCGGACGCGATCTGGCAGAAGGTCAAGCCGCACAAGTTCATCGCTCTCTTCGCCGCGGCGCTGACGATCTTCTTCGTGATCGCGCTCGTGGTGATTCTGATCGTCAAGCCCGGCCCGACGCCGCCGCCGTGCTCGCCGAAGGACGACAAGCCCTGCGGCCGGCCCCCGACTCTGCCCGCCGCCGCGAAGGCGACTCCGCTCGTGAACGGCAAGATCTGGCGGAGCAGCGCGCTCGGCTTCCAGTTCGAATACAACCCGCAGCGCTGGAAGGTCGCCGATCAGGGGTCGACCGGCGTCGTCATGAACTGGAGCATCCCGTCGCGGCCCGATCTCGACCTGACCCTGATCGTCCAGGGCGCAAAGCTGTCCGAGACCCCGCCTGCCCAGCTCCTGCAGAAGCAGATCAACTCGCTCAAGGGAGACGTTCTCGGCCTACGTACGGACCCGAGCCCGAAGCACGCGCTGCTCGGGCCGAACGTCGGCTACGTCGACCAACAGGCGACGGGGGGTGCGTACGCGGGCACGCTGGACACGCCGCAGGGCCCCGGGGCGCGCATCGCCCTGCTGTCGATGGCGGCCACAGACGGCAAGATCTCGCTGGTCGCCACGGCTGCCACCACGTCGCCGGAGAGCATCAAGCTCGCGCTGATGAACGAGGCCGACTCCGTGCTGAACACCCTCCAGTGGCCGTCGGGCGCGGAGGCGCAGGCGGCCTCCGCGACTTCGCAGCCGCAGGCCTTGCGCGCACGTCCGCAGCTGACCTCGGCGAAGGCCGTGGACCAGTACGTCGGCCGCACCGCTCCGAGCAAGCGGATCGGCTTCTCCCTGGTCCTCCGCTTCAAGCAGGCGGCCCTCGATCGCTACCTGGAGGAGCTCCAGGATCCGGCGTCGCCCAACTACCACCGTTATCTGAGCGCCCGCGAGATCGGCCGCCGCTTCGGAATCTCCGACGCCGAGGTCGCGCGCGTAAAGCGAAGCCTGGCCGCTGCCGGCCTCCAGGTGAACGTCGTCTACGCCCAGCGGACCTCGATCCGCGCCAGCGGCACGGTCGAGAAGATCTCGGCCTACTTCGACACCGCGCTCGGCGACTTCAGGGAGCCTTCGGGTCGCGTCTACCACAAGCCGCTCCGAACGCCGACGATCCCAGCTGCCATTCGCCGCTCCGTCTTCGGCGTGACCGGGCTCTCGACCCGTTCGCTGGCGTTGCCGGCCGCCGTGCCGCAGGGCGGGCTGACGCCGGCCACGACCGAGAAGGCGTACAACCTCGGCCCGTTGCACAGGGCCGGGATCCAGGGCCAGGGCCAGACGATCGCAATCGTCTCCTTCGACTCCTTCAAGGACTCGGACCCCAAGGCGTTCGACCGCAAGTTCGGGATCACGGGGCCGCCGGTGAAGCACCGGCGGGTCGCCGGCGGCTCGCCCGTCGGCGAGGGCTCGGTCGAGGTCAATCTCGACATCGACGTCATCCGCAGTGTCGCGCCGAAGGCCCAGAACATCGATTACGAAGGCCCGAACGGCCGCGTCGGCTACGGCGACATGCTCAATGCCATCGTCCAGGACGGGAAGGCGGACATCGCCTCGATCAGCTGGGGCAACTGCGACGACGCCAGCAACCTCTCGCTCACCGAGCGCCGCAACACGACGCAGGCTTTCAAGGCGGCCGTCGCGCGTGGCATCAGCATCTTCGTCGCCAGCGGCGACGCGGGCGCGTACAGCTGCCAGCGGCGGTTCCTCGAAGACCACCGGCTCACTGCCGAGTTCCCGGGCGACAGCCCGTACGTGATCTCCGTTGGCGGCACGCGGCTGGCGACAGCCGGGGACGGGAGCTACGTCCGCGAGTACGGGTGGGAGGACGTGCTCGGCAACGGCGGCGGTGGCGGCGGGCTGAATCCGAAGGATCCGCGCCCGGCCTGGCAGAAGGGCGCCGGCGTCAAGAACACGTTCTCGAACGGGAAGCGGCAGTTGCCCGACGTCTCGGCCTCCGCCGATCCCGACAGCGGCTTTTACGTCGTGTCCGGCGGCCAGCTCTTCCCGATCGGCGGGACGAGCGCAGCGACGCCGTTCTGGGCCGGGTCGACCGTGCTGATCCGCCAGCTCGCCCAGAAGCAGGGCATCCGCAAGCTCGGCTTCATCGCGCCGATCCTCTACCAGCTCGCCCAGCAGAAGCCCTCGCCGTTCCACGACGTGGTCGCCGGGGGGAACCGCTACTACGACGCCGGCCCCGGGTGGGACTACTCGACCGGCCTCGGCTCGCCCGACGTGAACGCGCTCGCGCAGGCGATGGTCAAGCACCTCAAGCGTTAGGCCTCGTACGATCGCCGCGTGGCGATCCTCGGTATCGACGTCGGCGGGACGTTCACCGACGCCGTGGTGCTCGACGACGGGCGGCTGCGCATCGCGAAGGTGCCCACGGCGACGCGGCAGGAGGAGTCGGTCGTCGCAGCGGCCCGCGCCGTCGCCGCGGACGCGGGGCTCGAACGCTTCTCGCACGGGACCACGATCGCGACCAACGCGCTGCTCGAGCGCAAGGGCGCCCGCACCGCCTTCGTCGCCACGTCCGGCTTCGAGCACCTCCTCCACCTGAGACGGCAGACCCGCGCGCATCTCTACCGGCCGTGCCGGGCTTATCCGGAGCCGCTCGTTCCGCTCGACCGCTGCCACGGCGTCGAGGAGCGCATCGGACCGGACGGGGTCCTCGTTCCTCTGCGCCTGGAGTCCCTGCCGGAGATCGACGCCGAGGCCGTCGCGGTCTGCCTGCTCTTCTCGTTTCGCGACGCCGAGCACGAGCGGCGCGTGGCGGAGGAACTACGCCGCCGCCTGCCGCACGCGCACGTGGTCGCGTCGCACGAGGTCGCGCCCGAGTTCCGCGAGTACGAGCGGGCCTCGACGACGGCCGCGGATGCCTACCTGGGGCCCGTGCTCGGCCGGTATCTCCGTGCGCTTGCCGAGCGGTGCCGCGCGGAAGGGCTGCCCGAGCCCCTCGTGATGCGCTCGTCCGGCGGTCTCGCGAGCCTCGAGGAAGCAGCGGCCCACGCCGCGCTGGCCTTGCTCTCCGGGCCCGCCGCCGGGGCGGTCGGAGCGGCGCGCGTCGCAGCCCTCGCCGGTGTCGAAGCCGCGATCTCGCTCGACATGGGCGGCACCTCGACCGACGTGTGCTGGATCTCGAACGGGGAGGTCGAGCGCACGAGCGAGCGGACGGTGGGCGGCATTCCCGTACGTCTTCCGAGCCTCGACGTGCACACGGTAGGCGCCGGCGGCGGGTCGATCGCCCGGGTGGACGTGGGCGGGGCCCTGCGCGTGGGGCCCGAGAGCGCCGGGGCCGAGCCGGGACCCGCGTGCTACGGGCGCGGCGGCCTCCTCCCGACCGTCACCGACGCGAACCTCCTCCTCGGCCGGCTGCCCGACCGGCTTGCGGGTGGGCTCGAGCTCGACCGGGAGGCGGCGGAGCGCGCGCTGGGCTCGATCGACCCTTCGGCGGTGGTCGAGGTGGTCAACGCGGAGATGCTCCGAGCGCTCCGGACCGTGTCGGTCGAACGCGGGTACGACCCCCGCGGGGTTGCGCTCGTCGCGTTCGGGGGCGCCGGCCCGCTGCATGCGTGTGCACTGGCCGAGGAGCTCGAGATCGAGACGGTGCTCGTCCCCGAGGCGGCCGGCGTACTCTCCGCGCTCGGGCTCGTCACCGGCGACGAACGCCGCGACCTGGTGCGTTCGTACGTCGTGCCGCTCGAGGAGGCCGGCGAGCTTCCCGGCGAGGGAGAGGCCGATCTGCGCTACCGCGGCCAGTCGTTCGAGCTCACGGTCGCGCTCGGCGGCGGCACGGACGCGGTGGCCGCCAGGTTCCAGCACGCCCACCGAGAGCGGTACGGCTACTCCGACCCGGATCGCGCCGTCGAGCTGGTCGCGGTGCGAACGGCCGAGGTCACCCCCGGGCCACCGCTCGAGTTGCCGGCGGCCACGCCGCTCGACGTGTCCGGCCCGGCCCTGCTCGAACTGGACGGCGCAACGTGCTGGATTCCCCCGGGTTGGGTGGGGGCCAGGGATGGGACCTCGACCACGCTCCGGCTCACGAAAGGTCGAGAAAGCGTGCCGGGAACGTGAACATCGAGCTCCAGGTGATCGGCAGCTCCCTGCGGGCGATCGCCGAGGAGATGGGCGCCGTGCTGATCCGGGCTGCCTTCTCGGCGAACATCAAGGAGCGGCGGGACTGCTCGACGGCGCTCTTCGACGAGGACGGACGCATGGTCGTCCAGGCCGAGCACATCCCGGTTCATCTCGGCGCCATGCCCGATGCCGTCCGTGCGGTGATCGAGCTCGGCCCCGAACGCGGCCAGATCTTCGTCTTGAACGATCCCTTCGCCGGCGGCACCCACCTGCCGGACATCACGCTCGTCTCCCGGACGGATCTCGGCTTCGCGGTCACCCGTGCGCACCACGCCGACGTCGGCGGGATCGAGCCGGGGAGCATGCCGGCCGATTCGCACCGCCTCGAGGACGAGGGAATCGTCATCCCGCCGACGCTCTTCGACGAGGCCGCGCTCGAGCGGATTCTCGCCGCCGTTCGCGACCCGCTCGAGCGGCGAGGCGACCTCCGCGCCCAGCTCGCGGCGAACGCCCTCGCCGAGCGGAGGGTCGCCGAAATCTGCGCGCGCCGGGGGCGCGACCGCGTCGTCGCGGCGATGGACGAGCTGTACGCGTACTCGGAGCGGGTCGTCCGTGCAGGCATCGAGCGCCTTCCGGACGGCCGCTTCGAGGCGGTCGACTTCCTCGAGGCGGTCGAGGGAGACCTCGAGCTCCGCGCCGCCGTGACGATCGCGGGCGACTCCGTGGAGATCGACTTCGCCGGCTCGGCCTCGCAGCATCCGGGGAATTTGAACTGCCCGCTCTCGGTGACGCGGTCCGCCTGCTACTACGTCGTGCGCTGCCTGACCGAGCCCGACGTCCCGGCTTCCGGAGGCGCGTTCGCGCCCGTCGAGGTGCGTGCTCCCGTGGGATCGCTCGTCAACGCGCGTCGGCCGGCCGCCGTGGCGGCAGGCAACGTCGAGACCTCGAGCCGCATCGTCGACGTTGTCTTCGCGGCGTTCGGCGAGGCGCTCCCGGTACCGGCGCAGGGCCAGGGGACGATGAACAACGTCACGTTCGGCAGCGAGCGCTTCGCCTATTACGAGACGATTGGCGGCGGCCAGGGAGCCTGCCCCGACGCCGACGGGCCGTCGGCGGTCCATGTCGCGATGTCGAACACGCTCTCGACCCCCACCGAGGCTCTGGAGCTCGCCTACCCGCTTCGTGTCGAGCGACACGCCATCCGCCTCGGCTCGGGCGGGGCCGGTCGGTACCGGGGAGGTGACGGGGTCGTCCGTGAGCTGCGCGCGCTGGAGGACTGCCGGCTCTCGATCGTCAGCGAACGGCGCCGGCGAAGCCCCCGCGGCGCGGCCGGCGGCCAGGACGGGTCGCCGGGCAAGAACCTGCTGAACGGAGAGGTATTGCCTGGAAAGACAACAAAGTCGCTGGTGCCCGGCGATGTCGTCACGATCGAAACGCCCGGTGGGGCCGGCTTCGGAGTGTCCGAAAGAGACATCTAGCGCGGCTGTCGGCTCTTGGCTAGAACGGTCGGGTGGGGACGGATCTCCGCGGAGCCGGCACACAGTTAGCACCCCTGCTTGCGTCTTTGATCTCTACCGTCGGCTGCAGTCGAACAGGAGGTGCACCATGCACGCATCCTCGGCGACTGCCTCGCCGCCTCGGGCGAGGAGCGTCCTCGTTCCGGGAGGGCGCACGTGAACAGGTCGAACATCTCCAAGGTTGCGGCTCTGGCCGTGCTCGCCGGTCTCGCGGTTGTGCTCGGAGCGGCCGTCGGCGGAGGCAAGGCCGCCGGGCAGAATCCGACCGTCACCGGGCCGATGCCGGTCTGCGACCCCGGCGATTCGTGTACCCCGACGACAACGTCGAGCACGACGACGGCAACGACCACGACGACGCCGACGACGCCGGGCTCGAGCACGCAGTGCTCGGACGGCCGCGACAACGATGCCGACGGCTTCGTCGACGGCAACGACCCGGGCTGCTCGAGCCCGCAGGACAACAATGAGGCCGACGACCCGCCGCTCGAGGCGTTCGTCGGCAACGGTACGGCGCAGTTCATGCGCATCGACGAAGGTGCGGTGTTCCTGGATTCAACCGGGGCGACGGTCCGGTGCGCGAGGCTGGGAGCCGAGCGCTCCGAGCATGGCTTTCTCAGCAAGGGCTGGAGCTTCTTCATGTCCCTGCGCTGGTGCTGGAACGGCAAGGTGATCACGAGTTGGGACAGCTGGGACAAGTGGGTCAAGAACCACATCCCGTTCCCGGCCAGCCTGATCTACCCGCTCGACTGGAGCATCAAGTCGGAAACGCCGCCCGCCAAGGGCACCTCCGAGTCGGCAGCGTTTGCCCAGGCCAAGGTGCAGATCTGCCCGATCAAGCTGCCGGCCTGTTTCATCTGGTACCCCTGGCTTCGGCTCACGATCGACGCGCAGGGCCACGCGTTCTGCCAGTCGGACGTGCGCAACTCGATTCCCGACTGCAAGGCCTGAACTGAGCAGGACCAGGAAGATTCTGCTCGGACTGCTCGCCGTCTGGGTCCTCCTGGTCCTGCTCTACTACCTCGCGTTCGGAGTTCGCGGCGGGTAGCCGGAGGCGCTAGGCAGCTTCCGGGGCCGCTTCAGGCGGCGGGTTGCTCGGCTTCGTGAAGAGCACCTTCGCCGCCGGGGCGGGGAGCCACCAGTTCCAGCGACCGATCAGCGCGACGACGGCCGGGACGAGGAGCGCCCGGATCACGGTGGCGTCGAACACGATTCCGGCGGCGAGGCCGATGCCGAACTGCTTGATGTCCGTGCCGGGGCTGAGCGAGAGGACGAAGAACGCGAACATGAGGACGAGGGCCGCGCTCGTGACGAGCTTGCCGGTCCGGGCAAGGCCCAGTGAGACGGCGGCGCGGGTGTCTCCGGTCTCGTCGTAGGCCTCGCGCATGCGCGTGAGCATGAAGACCTCGTAGTCCATCGAGAGCCCGTACAGGAACGCGAAGATCATCAGCGGGATCCAGGAGATGATCGCCCCCGTCGGATGGACGTTCCAGATCGCCTCGGCGCCGTGGCCCATCTGGAAGATGAAGACGATGATTCCGAACGATGCGCCGAGCGAGACCAGGTTGAGGATCACCGCCTTCAGCGGAAGGATCACCGAACGGAACGCACGCATCAGCAGGACGAGCGTCAGCAGGATCACGAAGGCGAGCACGTAGGGGAACTTCCCGTAGACGGCGTGCACGAAGTCGCGGTCCTCGGGGGCAATGCCGCCGAGCGTCAGGCGCGCGTCGGGCGAGGTCGAGCGGACGGCAGGCAGGTCGGTGAGGACAGGGAGGATGTCCTTCTGCAGGCGCGTGATCGTGGTCCGGACCGGTTTCGCCGCGCCGTCCTCCGACGGAAAGGCCTCGATCAGGACGTTGTCGCCCTTGCGCCAGCCCAGGCCCGGCGGCGCTGCCGCTCCGGCAATTCCTGGTGTTCGGTCGAGCCGCCGGACGATCGGCGGCACGGCGGAGGTGTTGACGTGCTCGCCGAGGACCACGAACGGCTTCGTCACGCCGGGCGAGATGCCGGCGGCTACGAGGCGGTTGAAGCCGATGACGGCATCGTCGGTCTTCCCGCCGCGGAGGTCCTTCGCCTGCGCCTCGCTCGGGTTCAGCTGCACCCCCGGGATCAGCAGGAGGGCGACGATCACGATCCCGACTGCGGCGACCAGTGCCGGCCGCCGCATCACGAACCGGGCCCACCAACCCCAGAAGCCCGAGTCGGCGTCGGGGTGCTCGACGATCCGCTTCGGCATCACGCGCAGGGAATTGATCCGGTGACCGAGCACGCCGAACATCGCCGGCATCAGGGTGACCGCTGCGAGAACCGAGACCGCCGGGATCAGCATGCCGCCCAATCCGATCGATCGGATCACCGGGACGGGGATGATCACCATCGAGAACAACCCGATCGCCACGGTCGAGCCGGAGACGATCACCGACCGCCCGGCGTGCTTGACGGTCTCGACCAC
>JBBRYK010000026.1:0-34673 GCA_038237665.1 Gaiellales bacterium
ACCGAGGGCAGATTACCCACGTGTTACTCACCCGTTCGCCGCTGTCCCCGGGGCCGAAGCCCCGGTTCTCGCTCGACTTGCATGTGTTAAGCGCGCCGCCAGCGTTCGTCCTGAGCCAGGATCAAACTCTCCGTGAAAGTGGTTGTCATCCGGTGCCAAATCGGCATCGCAAGCGATGCCTAAGGCCCGTCTTGACAGCTTGTCCACTTTGAGCTTGAGCTCAAAGGTCATCCCCGAAGGGATGACGGGTAATTGAATCCTCTCAGGCGCCGGCTAGGCCGGAGCCGTCGAGGGGCTCGACGTAATTACACGCTGTTGAGTTTTCAAAGACCGTGCCGCTCGGCCGGCCATAAAAAAGCCCCCGGCTCGCGCCAGAGGCCTCCAGATGCTCGGATGAAACGTCGTATCCGGTTGCGTCCGAAGGCGCTCCAGTGGTCGAGTTGCAGGACTTTCCTACAGCCACCCGTCTGGGCGGCTCGGGAATGATAGCAACGCGTAGGCGAGTGTCAAGCCGGAAACCGCATGAATCGGCGCTTCCCGGCCTGGACCAGCGCTCCCTCGAGCCGAGCGCGCGGCACATCCAGGTCACTCACGACCTCCCCGTCGATGCGCACGCCGCCCTGACCGATCAGGCGCCTCGCCTCGGACGTCGACGCAACCCCCAGCCGGTCGACCAAGAGGGCCGGCAGATGCACCGGGTCGCCGGCGGGCAGCTCGCCTGCGGGAACCTCCGCCGGCGCCTCGCCGCGCCGCACCACGCGGGTGAAGTGCTCCTCCGCCGCTCGCGCCGCCTCCTCCCCGTGAGCGCGCCGCACGATGAACCGGGCGAGCTCCAGCTTCGCTTCCAGTGGATCCCCGGCGGGCGGCGGGCTCTGCAGGACGAGCTCGTACCACTGCGGTAGCAGCCCGTCGGAGATCCGCATCGCCTTTCCGAACTGCTCGTTCGGGTCCTCGACGAGCGCGATGTAGTTGCCCCGCGAGCCGCTCATCTTCTCCCCGTCCCACGAGAGCAGGAGCGGCACGGTCAGAGCGACCTGAGGCTCGAGCCCGTATGCCTGCATCACCTCGCGCCCCGCGAGCAGGTTGTACAGCTGGTCGGTCCCGCCCAGCTCGATGTCCGCCTCGACTGCGACCGAGTCGTAGGCCTGCATCAGCGGGTAGAGGAGCTCCGAGACCGAGATCGGCTCCTGTGCGGCATACCGCTTGGCAAAGTCGTCTCGCTCCAGGATGCGCGCGACCGTGATCGTGCGCGCCAGGCCGACCACGTCCGCATAGGACAGCTTCGACAGCCACTCGCCGTTGAAGCGCACCTCGGTGCGCTCCGGGATCAGGATCGTGTAGGCGGCCTCGAAGAAGCGCTCGGCCATCCGATCGATCTCCTCGTCTGCGATCACCGGGCGTTCGGCCGACCGGCCCGAGGGATCTCCGATGCGGGTCGTGTAGTCGCCGACGATCAGGACTCCGGTGTGCCCTTCGTCCTGGAAGGCACGCATGCGCTGGAGCGGGATGCCGTTCCCCAGCGTGATGTGCGGCGCAGTGACGTCGATCCCGAGCTTCACCCGGAGCGGGCGCTCGAGGGCCAGCTTGCGCTCGAGCTCACCCGCGGGCAGCACGTCGACGGCGTTACGAGTGAGGTCGGCAAGGGCCATGGGAAAACGGACTCTAGCGTTACAATCCGTCGGTTCTGCTGCGGTTTCGTCGTGGGAACAGAGCGCCTAAGCGGCGCCGGATCCGGAAGCTTCGACTCCTCGGGATCGTCGCCGTCCTCGGTGTCCTAGGGCTGGCCTCGTTCAGCTTCGGCCTGCTCTCCGCGTTCGCCCGGAAGATCCCGGCCTGCGACCCCGCCCATCGCCTCGTCGTCCGCGACGGGTACGTCTACGCCTCGAACGGGAAGACCGTGCTCACGGTGTTGCGCGGCTCCGAGAGCCGCGTCCGGGTCGGCTACGACCAGATCTCGGACTCCATGAAGCAGGCGATCGTCTCGATCGAGGACAAGCGCTTCTTCGAGCACCGCGGGATCGACATTCACGGCATCGTCCGCGCCGGCTGGGCCGACCTGACCCACCAGAAGGTCGTCCAGGGCGCCTCCACGATCACGCAGCAGTTCGTGAAGAACACCTGCGGGCGCAGGGAGCATTCGATCGCGAGGAAGCTGACCGAGGCACTCCTGGCCGTCCAACTCGAGCGGAAGTGGTCGAAGGAGAAGATCCTCACCGCCTACCTGAACACGATCTACTTCGGCAACGGCGCCTACGGCGTGCAGCGCGCGGCGTATGCCTACTTCGGGCACGGGGCCTTCAAGCTGACGCTGCCCGAGTCAGCCCTCCTCGCGGGCATCCCCGCCGACCCGACCCTCTACGACCCGATCGCGAACCCGCGCATCGCCCGGGCCCGGCGCAACCTCGTCCTCCGCGCCATGCTCGATCAGAACAAGATCACGCGCGCGCAGTACGCGGTCGCCACGGACGCCCCGCTACCGCGCCACGTGGGGTTGCCGCAGGCGGTGGGTCAGGCCCAGTACTTCACCAACTACGTCAAGCAGCAGCTCGTCGACAGCAAGGACTACGGCGCGGAAAAGGTCTTCGGCGGTGGCTTGCGGGTCGTGACCTCGATCGACCTCGACGTCCAGCAACTCGCCCGCAAAGCGATCTCCCAGGTGCTGCCGGACCCGAAGGGGCCCTCCGCCGCCCTGGTCGCGATCGACCCGAGAGACGGCCGCGTGCTGGCGATGATCGGAGGACGAAGCTTCCGCAAGAGCCAGTTCAACCTCGCCGTGCAGGGCGAGCGGCAGCCCGGCTCCTCGTTCAAGCCCTTCGTGCTCGCGACCGCGCTGCAGCAGGGGATCTCGCCGACGACGACCTTCGAGTCGAAGCTGGTGACGATTCCCTACGACAACAAGCTCTGGACCGTGCGCAACTACGAGGGCTCGTATCTGGGGACGATCGATCTGGCGACGGCGACGGCCGTCTCCGACAACGCCGTCTACGCGCAGCTGACCCGACTCGTCGAGCCCAAGGCGGTTGCCGCAACCGCGCACGAGCTCGGCATCTCGAGTGCGCTCGCCAACTACCTCGCCATCGGGCTGGGCGGCGAGGCCGTGAACCCGCTCGAGATGGCGCGGGCATTCGCGTCGTTTGCGAACGACGGCAGGCGGGTGGACGGCACGATTCTCGGCAACCACCCCCGGGCGATCCTCTCGATCAACGGCAAGGAGAACCGACCTCGGGAGCACGAGGGCATGACGTCCAACAGCGCGGC
Organism: Gaiellales bacterium; assembly: GCA_038237665.1. Classification (GTDB taxonomy): domain Bacteria; phylum Actinomycetota; class Thermoleophilia; order Gaiellales; family Gaiellaceae; genus JBBRYK01. Next base: position 3,259 of record JBBRYK010000026.1, read on the forward strand.
GATCCTGAACTCGATCCTTCAGAGCGTCGTCACGAGCGGGACCGGGCACCGCGCCCAGCTCGCCGACGGGCGGCCGGCCGCCGGCAAGACGGGCACGACGGAGAACTACGGCGACGCCTGGTTCGTCGGTTACACGCCGCAGCTCGCGGTTGCGGTCTGGGTCGGCTACCCGGACCGGCTCAAGCCGATGGAGACCGAGTACCAGGGCGGGCCGGTCGCGGGGGGCACCTTCCCCGCGCTGATCTGGAAGACCTTCATGGAGAAGGCTCTCCCGTACCTGCACGACCAGCCCGAGAGCTTCCCCTCGCCCGCGTACCCGGGAGACCAGACGGAGCGGCTGGCCCTTCGCGAGGGCCATTACGCACTCGACAACACCGGCTACTGCCGCCACACGATCACGGTTGCGTTCTTCGCCGGCTCCACCCCGGCCCGTAACGCGAACTGCAAGCCGAACGAGGTCGAGGTCCCGTACGTCGTCGGTCAGTCGCGCGCGCGCGCGGTCGCACGCCTGAAGGAGCAGCCGCTGACCGCGACGTTCATCTACAAACCCGCGCTGCCACGGCAGGCACTGGACGTGGTCGCCGGCCAGATTCCCGCGCGCGGGACGCTCTCCTCATTCGACGAGGTCAAGCTCGTGCTCCCGAAGGCGCTTCACGGCGTCGTCCCTCGGCTCGTCGGGCTCAGCTCGGTCGAAGCCCAGGCACGGGTGCGCGAGCTGCACATGCAGCCCCATGTGAGCGGGGACGTCATCCGGCTGAACTCCTTCAAGACCCGGGTCGTGCGCCAGATCCCGCGGCCGGGCGTCGCCGCGGCCCCCGGCCTCGACGTCACCCTGTTCGTAGCGGACGGGAGAGGTACCTAGACCCCTCGAGCGCGTAACGCCAGGGCAGCTCTGCCGCCCGGGTGATCCCGATCCGGGGGCCGGTCACAATCGGGACCTCGCGTGCGCGCGCGTCAACCTGGAACGGCGGCGCGTCGAGCCGGAGCCCGTCGTGAGCCCGCGTCACCCCGAGGGCCTGGCAGAGCCGGCCCGGCCCGGCGCAGAGGAGGCGGGGGTCGCCGAGGCCGCGCCGCGCCCGCATCTCGTCGACCCCGTGCGTCGGCTCGAGCGCGCGGAGGAGCACCGCGCTGGCCCTGCCCTCCTCCCCTGTGACGACGTTCAGGCACCAGTGGATCCCGTATGAGCGGTAGACGTACGCCTGCCCGCCCGGCCCGAACATGGAGGCGTTCCGGGGAGTCAGACCCCGGAACCCATGGCTCGCCGGCTCCTCCTGGTCGTAGGCCTCGACCTCGACGATCGCCCCGCCCACGCCGTCGACGAGCAGCGTCGCGCCGATCAGCTCCCGCGCCACGTCGTGGACGTCGCGGGCGAAGAAGTCAGCTCCGAGCAGCACGCCGGTGGCGCAGGATCTCCGGGATCGCGGCGACGAGCGCGAGAGTCCCCACGACGCAAGCGATCCCGCCCGAGACGACCGAGAAGCGCAGGCTGGTGAACGAGGCGAGCACGCCGGCCTCGACGTTCCCCAGCGTCGGTGCGCTCGCCACCTGGGCGAGCTCGATGCCGGACACGCGCCCCCGCATCGAGTCCGGGGTCGCCTCGAGCACGATCGTCGAGCGGAGTGCGGCGCTGACGAAGTCGGCGGCGCCGGCAAGCGCGAGGAAGAGCAGCGCAAGCCAGAGCGCGTTGGCGAACCCGAACCCGGTGATCGCCACGCCCCAGACCGCCGCGAAGGCGGCCACGACGGCGAAGGCCGGGAAGAGCGCGGAGGGCATCCCGAAGATCATCGCGTTGGTGTCGAGCAGGAAGATGCCCATCACGACCCGCTGACGCCGGACGAACCGGAAGCCTTCGAGCAGCGAGCGAAGGCCCGGTTTGTCTGCCTCTGCGTCCGGCGGGATCGCCGGCAGCAGCGCGATCGCAATGATCGAAGCAGCGAAGGTGCCGAAGTCGATCAGATAGGTGGTCGTCAGGCCGAACGCGGCGATGAGGACACCGCCGACCGCAGGCCCCACTACGGCGCCGAGGTTCGAATAGACGCTGTTCAGGGCGACGGCCGCCGTCAACTGGTCGGCGGGAACGATTCGCGGCGTCAGGGACCGAAGCGCAGGCGAGCCGAGACACCAGAAGGCCGCGCCTAGAAAGGAAAGCGCGTAGAGGGCCCAGACCCGTGGCTGCGCGAGCGCGGCGTTCCCGGCCAGCAGGAGCGAGACGAAGGCGAAGCCGATCTCGGTCACGAGGATGAGCCGCCTGCGGTCGACGGCATCGGCGATCGTCCCGCCGATCAGCGCCAGCGTCAGGAGCGGCACCAGGTCGCAGAACGCCAGCAGCCCGACCTGCAGCGTCGAGTGGGTCAGCTGGTAGAGCTGATACGGGATCCCAACGAAGCTGATCATGCTCCCGAGCAGCGAGATCGCCTGCCCGAGCCAGAGCCGGCGGAAGTCGCGCAGCCGGAACGGACGCACGTCGACGAGGAGGCGGGCGAGCAGCCCGGGCCGCTCCAGCGGGGGCGGTTCGAAGTGCGGCTCGGTCACCGCGGGGAGTCTGCTTCAAACCGCCGAACGCTCGCCCGCACCTCTGTCCAGTACGGACACGTCGTGGGTCTGTCCCCCCACATGTCCAAAACGGCCGTTCCGAGGGCCAGTTACGGCTCAACCAGGTCAATCTTCCGGCTGCGGGCGGGCGGCGGCTGGCTACTAGAAGAGCTTTTCGGCCTCGGCCGGCCGCGACGTCGACTCCAGCAGCCGGCGGGCGCGGCGGCCGAGGTCGTTCAGGTCGACGCGCCCCTCCTCGGCCTGCTTGGCCAGCCGCTCGGCGAGATCGATCGCCTGGTCGATCAGCGGCGAGCCCGCGCCGGCCGCCTCCTCACCCATGTCGTGCAGGATCGTGCGCTCGGTCCGCGAGGCGACGATCGGCTCGGCAACCCCCTCGATCCAGACCTTCGTCCGGTTACCGCCGCCGCGGCCGTCGGTGATCGGCTCGAGCGCGTAGATCCGGTCGGCGCGGGCGTACTTCCCGTAGCCGAGGAAGACCATCTTCGGGCGGCCCTCCGCCATGGGTGGATTATCGCGCGCGGATCAGGCGGACGCGAGTGCGGCGCGCAGCGCTTCGACGACGTACTCCTGATCCTCTGCGGACAGGCGCGTGTGGAACGGGAGGGCGAACGTGCGCCGGCTCAGGTCCTCGGAGACCGGGCACATGCCTTCGGCGAACCCATAGCGCTCGCGCATGTAGGCCTGGAGGTGGACCGAGGGGAGGTACCGGGCGGAAGCGACGCCCCGCTCCTGGAGGCCCGAGATCACGCGCTCGCGGTCGAGTCCGGCGTCGAGTGAGACGACGTAGACGAACCACGATCGGACGTGGTCCGCGTCGTCCTCCAGCGGCGCCTCGACCCCTTCGACGTTGCGAAGGAGAGCCGCATATCGCCCCGCAACCCCGTGGCGGAGCGCGAGGATCTCCTCGAGCTTCTCGAGCTGCCCGGTGCCGAGCGCCGCGGAGACGTCGTCCAGGCGGTAGTTGTAGCCGAGCTGGGCGTGGTCGAGCCAGCCGCCCGAGTCGGCGCGGCCCTGGTTCCGGAGCGAGGCGAGCTGACGCCAGTCGTCTTCCGAGGCGGTCGTGACGGCACCGCCCTCCCCGGTCGTCATCTGTTTGTTGGGGTAGAAGGCGAAGGCCGCCAGGTGCCCGTGCGAGCCGATCAGCGCACCCTTGTAGCGAGCGCCGAGCGCCTCGCACGAATCCTCGACGAGCACCAGCCCGTGCTGCTCGCAGATCGTCTTGATCTCGTCGAGCTCGCAGGGGTAGCCGTAGATGTCGACGGCGACAACGGCCTTCGTCCGCTCGGTCACCGCCGCCTCGACCGCAGCCGGATCGAGGTTGCAGGTCAGCGGGTCGACGTCCGCGAAGACGGGAGCGGCACCCTCGTAGATCGCGCAATTCGCGGAGGCGACGAACGAGTAGGGCGACGTGATCACCTCGTCGCCCGGCCCGACGCCGGCGAGCCTCATGCACAGGTGCAGTCCAGCCGTGCCGCTCGAGACGGCCGCGCAGTGCTGCGCGCCGACCGCCTCCGCAAACAGCTCCTCGAAGCGCGGCCCTGCAGGCCCCAGTGAGAGGCGCCCGGAGCGCAGCACCTCGAGGACGAGCTCCTCGTCGCGCTCGTCGATCCAGGGGGCGGAAAGGTGGACCTGCCGCGCCGGCGCGGCTGTGCTCACGCGCCTGCTGGTGTCCGAGTGGCGTACTCGAGCCAGTGCGACCACCGATCGCTTTTGCCGCGAACGGTGTCCCAGTACGCCTGCTGGAGCTCGAGCGTCACCGGGCCGACCCCGACCTCCTGGTCGTCGACGGAGCTGATCGGCGTCACCTCGGCGGCCGTCCCGCACATGAAGACCTCGTCGGCGAGGTACAGGTCGGGGCGGATCAGGTTCTTCTCGACCACCCGGTAGCCGAGGTCCTGCGCGATCTGGATCACCGTGTCACGGGTGATCCCCGGCAGGATCGAGGTGGCCAGGTCGGGCGTATAGATGACCCCGTCCAGCACGGTGAAGACGTTCTCGCCGGAGCCGTCGGCGACGTAACCATCGTCGGTGAGCAGGATCGCCTCGTCGTAGCCTGCGCGGTTGGCCTCGTGGACAGCGAGCATCGAGTTCAGGTAGATGCCGGTCGCCTTCGCGACGTGCGGGATCGTGTTCGGTCCCACGCGCTTCCACGAGGAGACCATGGCGCGGATGCCGTCCTTCTGGCCGGCCTCACCGAGGTAGGGCCGCCACGGCCAGCTCATGATCACGGTGTCGACCGGGTTGGTGCCCGTATGCACGCCGAGCTCGCCGTACCCGTAGAACGCGATCGGGCGGAGGTAGCACTCGTCGAGGCCGTTCGCAGCGATCAGGTCGAAGGCCGAGGTCCGCAGCTCGTCGACGGAGAACGGAATCTTCATGTACAGCATCCGCGCCGAGTTGTGCAGGCGCTTGAGGTGGTCGGTGAAGCGAAACACCGCCGGGCCCTTCGGCGTGTCGTAGCAGCGGATGCCTTCGAATACCCCCGTTCCGTAGTGGAGGCCGTGGACGCCGACGTGGACCTTTGCGTCGGCCCAGTCGACCAGCTCGCCGTTCATCCAGATCTTCTCGAGCTCTTGCATCCGCGCGATAAATGTTATCCACCAGGGCCGCTGTCCAATCTCGGCCGCGGTGCAGGCGGGCTTTCGGCGACGTCTGCCGGCTCCGCCCGCGCCAGCCGGAGCAGCTCCTGCGGCGCCATTCCGGCCAGATGACGGTCCGAGCCGGCCCCGACCCAGACGAGGTCGTGGAGGAGCAGGCTCCGGTCGATCAGGGCTCGGGTCCCGCCCGGCAGAGGGAAGGGAGCGACGGCGCCCGGGGCGAATCCCGTCAGCCGCTCGACGTCGGCCGCACCGACGATCTGTGCGCGGTTGGCGCCCGCCGCCGCCGCGACCTTGCGCCGGTCGGCACGCCGGTCGCCGGCGACCAGAACCGCCACCGTCCGCCCGTCACAGTCGAAGATCAGGGTCTTGACGATCTGGTTGAGGTTCGTCCCGAGCGCGGTCGCGGCTTCGTCGGCGGAGGCGGTCGCCGTCTTGAACTCTTCGATGCGGGCTTCGGCGCCGCTCAGCTGCAGGAACGAGGCGACCCGCTGGACCGCTTCGGGCCAGGGGGTACTCAGCCGAGTGCCGCCTCGACCTGTGCAAGCGAGCGGAGCACGAGCGCGCTCTTCGCCGCGTTGTACGCGTAGAGCACACCCGCCGGTTCGATCTCGAGCCCGACGATGTCTGTGGGCGCCCGAGCCAGGAGAACGGTCTTGCCGGTGCTGACCCGGACGGCGTAGACGTTGCGTCCGCAGGCGTCCGCGTACTGGCAGTACTGCCCGTAGACGGCGATGTCGCCCTCCGCGTCGAGCCTGAAGGCGTTCCTCGGAGCCTTCCAGGTCGCCACGAGCTTGCCTCCCGGACCCGTGTCGAAGACCTGCAACCCCTTGTTCGTGATCGCGATCAGGCGGTGCTGCGTGAGCGCGGCGTCGCTTGCGTGCACGGTGTCGTAGTCGTGGAGCAACCTGCCCGCAGCGGAGTAGAGCGCCACGGTGTTGTCACCGCGTACGACTGCGATGCGGCCGGCGCCGACAGCGGACGAGATCGTCGCGGCGGCCCCCTTCGCGATCGACGTCAGCCCGGCCGTGCCGATCGTCCGAAGCGCTCCCTTGGTCCTCGCGGTCCCCTTGGCCGTCCAGGTGCTGAGGGCGACCAGGCTGCCGTCGCCGTAGAGGCCGCCGATCCAGTCTCCATCTAGGCGGCCGTCGACATCTCCGTAGCGCAATGCCGACGCCAGGTGTTTCTCCGTTGGTTTCGGGAGCGTCGAGGTATAGAGGTCGTCGCCGCTTTCGGTGTTGCCGCCGCCGTTCGTGATCCAGGCGATTCGCTGCCCGCCGACAGCGATGTCGGTGACGCCACCGCCGGTACTGGAGTCATTCGCACCACAGGTTTCCTTGCCGCTGACGATCTTGCCGCCGTTCGTATTCACGTTCCAGGTGAACACCTGGTTGCAGCCGGAGTAGTCGCCCTTGAGGTCGTAGGCGACGAGCGCCCCATCCATCGCGATCGCCTGGATCTCGCGCTTGGTCGTCTTGACGCGAGGCTTCCCGGCGGTGCTACCAGCGAGCACCGGCGCTGCGGCAAGGAGAGCGGCGACGGCAATCGGCACGATCGTGCGGTTCATGACAACGACACGAATCGTACGTCGTCGAAGCCTTCCGAGTGAAAGCGCAGAACCAGGTCCGGCGGCGCCGGGCCGTCGATCGAGAGCGCCATCAGGGCCTTATCCCCTCGCCGGGTTCGAGACACGGTCATGTTCGCGATGTTCACGCCCGCGTCGCCGAAGAGCGTGCCGACCCGCCCGATCACGCCCGGGACGTCGTCGTAGCGGAAGAAGACCATCAGCGGCGCCAGCTCCAGCTCGAGCTCGAAGCCGAGTGCGCTCACCAGCCACTGGCGGTGCTCGCTGCCGATCGTGGTGCCGGCGACGCGAACATCGCTTCCGTTGCCTTTGATGGCAACGCGGATCAGGCTTGTGAAGTCGCGGCACGTGCGCCTGCTCTCCTGCGTGACCTCGATCCCACGTTCGGCGGCGATGACCGGCGCGTTGACGTAGTTGACGGGCTGGTCGACCCGTCCCTGGAACGCTCCGTTCAGCGCGGCGACGGTCAGGAGTCGCGTGTCGTACGCGGACAGGTCGCCGTCGTAGGAGAGGGCGATCCGCTCGACCTGGCCGCCTGCAAGCTCCATGGCGAGCCGTGCGAGCCTCGCGGCGAGCGGGATGTACGGGCCGAGTGCCTCGAGATCCTCGAGCCCGATCGACGGGATGTTGACGGCGTTCGTGACCACCTGTCCGTCGAGGGCGGCAACGACCTGCTCGGCGACGATTACGCCGGCGCGGTCCTGCGCCTCCTCGGTCGAGGCGGCGAGGTGCGGCGTGACGACGACGCTGTCGAGCTCGAGGAGCGGTCCCGAGTACGGCTCCTGGGCGAAGACGTCGAGGGCCGCTCCGGCGGCCTTGCCGCTCTTGAGCGCGCCGAGGAGTGCGTCCTCGTCGACGAGCTCGCCGCGGGCGGCGTTCACCAGCCGGACGCCGTCGCGCATCTTCGCGAACGCGTCCGCATCGATCGAGCCGGCGGTCTCGGCCGTCAGCGGCAGATGCAGGGTCACGAAGTCCGCCGCAGCCAGAACGTCGTCGCTGCTCTCGGCCCGATCGACGCCGAGCTCGCGGAAGCGATCCTTGGAGACGAAGGGGTCGTGCGCGACGACGCGCATGCCGAGTCCGATTGCACGCCGGGCGACCTGCTGGCCGATCCGGCCGAACCCGAGGACGCCGAGGGTCTTGCCCGCGACCTCGCTGCCTCCGTGCCGCGAGCGCTCCCAGCGGCCCTGCTTGAGCGCCGCATGTGCCTGCGGGATGTTGCGGGCGAGCGCAAGCAGGAGGCCGATCGTGTGCTCCGCAGCCGAGACGACCGTCGAATCGGGCGCGTTCGCGACGACGATCCCACGCCGGGTGGCCGCGTCGACGTCCACGTTGTCGACCCCGACGCCCGCGCGGCCGATCACCTTCAGCCGATCGGCTCGGGCGAGCACGTCTGCCGTCAGCTTGGTCGCCGAGCGGATGACGATCCCGTCGTAGCCGCCGATCGTCTCCTCGAGGTCGGAGTCGCCGTCGACGTCGACGTCGAAGCGCTCGCGCAGCAGCGCAATGCCCGCCTCGGCGATGGGCTCCCTGACCAGGACCCTCGGCCGACTCAAACCTTTGTGTGCTCGAACGCCTCGAGCGCGGCCGTCACGGCGGCGCCCCGTCCGATCTCGGCCCCGGCCTCTCCGAGCCCGAGTTCGAGCGCCGCCAGGGCCGTCGTGATGTCGAAGACGTCGTAGTACCCGATGTGGCCGATGCGGACGACCTTGCCCTTCAGCGCTCCCTGCCCACCGATCAGCTGGACGCCCATCCGGTCTCGCAGGTCGAGGAGGAGCGCTGCCGCATCGACGCCGTCCGGGACGCGAAGCGTCGTGACGACGGCGGAGCGATCGTCGTCCGGCGAGAAGAGCTCGAGCCCCATCGCCTTGACGCCGGCACGGCAGGCGCGGCCGAGGCGGATATGCCGCTCGAAGGCCGCCTCGAGCCCTTCCTTCAGCAGCAGCCCGAGCGCCACATCGAGTCCGATGACGAGCGGGACGGCCGGTGTCACGGGAGCGTCGAGCACGTCCTGGCCCGCTTTGGTCCGGCACCAGTCGAAGTAGAAGCCGCTCGGCGGAAACTTGGCGGCCGCGTCCAGCGCGGACTCAGACACCGCCACGAACGCGAGGCCCGGCGGGCACATCAAGGCCTTCTGAGAGCCGGAGACGACGGCGTCCAGGTTCCACCCGTCCGTGTCGAGCGGAACGGCGCCGAGACTCGACACCGCATCGACGGCGACCAGAGCGCCGGCCCCTCTCGCGACCGCGGCGAGCGCCTGGACGTCGGCCACGACGCCCGTCGAGGTCTCTGAGTGGGTCAGTAGCACGATCTTGGCGCCGCCGATCTCGTCCAGGCGCGAGTCGAGGTCGTCGGCGGACGGCGTCTCGCCCCACGCGTAGGCCAACTCGTGGACGTCGCAGCCGTGCAGGCGGGCCATCTCGGCCCAGCGCTCGCCGAAGTGGCCGGCCGAGACGGCGAGCACACGGTCGCCGGGTACGCAGAGGTTCGCGAGCACGGATTCGAGCCCGCCGGATCCCGACGATGTGAACAGCAGGACGTCGGAATCCGTGCGGTAGACCTCCCGCAGCCGCTCGAGACAGCGCGAGTAAACGGATCGGAAGTCGGGTCCCCGGTGGTGCACCATCGGCTGGGCCATCGCCGCCAGCACCTCGGGCGGCACGGGGGTCGGCCCCGGCGTGAAGAGATAGCGCTTCTGCGGCATGCGGCTGAGCCTAGCTCAGCCGGCGGTGGCCTCCGCAACGCTGCCGGACGCCTGGCCGCACACACCCACTGCCACGACCTTCGAGCGCCCGCGCCCGCCTGTGGAGGAATTGGCACAGAGTCGGGACACACCCGGCACAGACGCCTGACGGCTTGCTCGGTAGGCTCGCTCCCGAGAGGGAGGTGGGTGGAAGCCCCACCCTTGGGTGGGGGTGCGGAAGCCAGGATCCGCACTCGCGCCCTACCGATGGCCGTCGAAGGTGATCACCTGTTGGAAGGTCGGGCGGTTCGCCCAGCGCATCGTCCTCGGCAGGAAGCCGAACGAGATCCGCTCCTTCGTCGCATCCGAGCGCCACGCGGCCGGGTCGGGCCCCTGCGACACGGTCAGGTCGGAGGCGGCCGCGTCGAGAGCCGCCCAAAGCGAGTTGCGGCAGGCGGTGAGATCGCCGGCCCCGCAGAAGCGTGTCTTCCAGGCCCCCGGGACGGGCTTTCCGAGCAGCGAGCGCAGGTCCTTGACGACGTACGAGTACCAGCCGCTGAAATACGAGGAACCCTGGGAGTTCGCGCGGTCGTCGCGCTGCTGGATCAGCGCGAGGCGCTCGACGAGGGGTCCGAGGACGGGCGAGAGCACGGCATCGGCGAGCCTCGGCCAGGCGGCGTCAATGATCGCCGCGCCCGGATCGTCGATCTTGCCGTCGAGGTCGCGGTCGAGGCGGCTCGCCCCCGCCTTTCGCCATGCCTCCATCAGGTCGAGCAGCTGCTGCGCGCGCGCGTTCGGGGCCGTCGAGCCGCGCAGGACATCTTCGATCGACGGCAGCACCGAGACCGCACGCAGGTCCTGCGTCGCCGCCGCGTTCATCGCCGAGGCCACCGAGACGAGCGAATGCTTCTTCCGCCCGGCGATGCCGGTCCGAAGCATGTCCACGCGCTGAACCGGCCCGTACGACCAGTTGTCGTCCGAGGCCGCGAAGCCCAGCGCAGGCTTGTTGTTCCAGTTCAGGATCGTGCCACCTTTCGGGTTGATGCCCTGGGCATGGGTGCCCTGGGAGGCGAAACCGCGCCACTCGTAGTCGCCCGTGCCGAGTGTAGGCAGCCCTCCGTTCGTCCCGGCCGGCCGCAGCGGGAGGCGGCCGCTCGAGAACATCGCGATGTCCTTCGAGTCGGCGTAGAACCAGTTGAACGTGAATTCCATCTGGTTCATGACGTCCATGAACGAGCGGGCCGACGTGACCTTGTTCGTGTTCAGGTCCTGAAACGCGAGCGCCGAGAGCAGCTCACGACCGCGGGTCGCGCGCTTCGAAGAGATGGCGACGCGGACGCCGCCCACCGTCGCGTAACCGATCACCGGGCCGTGCACCGTCGTCCTGAAGACGAGCTCGTGGTCGGAAATCGTCCCCTTCCCCTTCAGGAGTCCCGCGTCGAATGACCCCATCTCACGGCACTGCCCCTGGTAGCGGTAGTGCGTGTCGTCGCCGCAGAGGGTCTCGACGTAGTGGTCGACGATGTCCGAGTTGGCCGACGTCGCGCTCCAGGCGTAGTCCTTCCCCCGGCCGAGGAGCACGTAGAAGGACAGGCCGGGAAAGGACGCGCCGCGCGCGTCGATGCCGCCGCCGTGGAGATCGAGCTCGAGCAGGATCTCCGGGTACGTGTAGCCCACCTGCGGGCCTGCGACCATCAGCGGGTGACCGGTGACGGAGCGGCTCGCCGAGAGCAGGAGCGCGTTGCTCGCCCCGACCGGAACGCGCAGCGGGGCGAGCGCATCCATCCCGCCCCCGGTCCCGACGAAGCTGCCGTCGTCCACGACCGCGTTCCCGACGTCGGCCGGCGCGGTTGCCGGATAGTGGAACGTGCCGTCCACGGAGACGGGTGTCTCCGGGTCCTGCTGCTGGCGGAGGTCGTCCCACACCTCTCGGCCCTGCGTCTTGCCGAGCTTCCGGACGAGCGCGGACAGGAACTCCGAGCGATACGTCTCGTCACCGCCGCCGACGCCGAGGTCGGCGCCGAGCAGAGTGCCGATCGCAATCACGTCCTCGGGCGTCCACGGCGCGATCGGCAGCTCCGCCTTCTTGTAGTAGGCGTTGATCCCGGCGACGTAGTTCCCGACGTCGGTCAAGAGCTGCCTTCCCTTCGGGCCGGCGGCTTCGACCAGCCGGAGCTGATCGCGCAGAAACGCTTCGGTCTGGGCGCTCGGCAGGAACTGGCGGAAGGAGAGTGCGAGCGCGAACGCGTTCACGCCCGGCACGTCGAGCGCGGCAATGCGCCCCGGGCCGCGCAGAAGCTCCATGAAGATCTGGCGGTCCTCGGCGGTCGCCCAGCCGGCCCCGAACTCCACGTCCGCGCGGGTCTTGCCGAAGACATGCGGCACGCCCCAGCGGTCGCGCACGAGACGGAGCCCGGCGCGGCCGGTCTCCTCGGTACGGACGACCTTCTCCTTGCCCAGCCCGAGCGGCTCGGGCTTGAAGTAGCGAGTCAGATCACCCTGCTTGACCGACCCGCCGAGCGGGGTCAGGCCGTCGTACAGCCCGATCTGATCGGTCGCGTTCTTGGGGAAGGAGAGGCTGCCGGACTGGCCGGGCGGAAGGACGTTCAGGGCGGTGGCCGCATAGTCCAATCGCGGACCCGCAGCGGCCGGTGTCAGCGCGACCACGAGGGCCACCGGCACAAGCGCGACCCCGCGGAGGATCGAGCGCATAGGGCGACCCTACATTCCGTTAGGTCTAGGGCGATGCGGCTGCTAGCCTCGAGGGCTCCCCCGACCCGGACGCGAGGAGCCATGAGCACGACGACAGAAGCAGATACCCCGCCGAACGCTGCCGCCAAACCCGACTCGGTCGTGACCGGAACCGAGCTGACGCGGCGCTACGGCGAGGGCGAGACAGCAGTGGATGCACTCCGCGGCGTCTCCCTCGACATCGCCGCCGGCAAGCTGACGGCCGTCATGGGCCCGTCGGGCTCCGGCAAATCGACCCTGATGCACATCCTGGCCGGGCTCGACAAGCCGACGTCCGGCGAGGTCTACATCGCCGGAACCAAGATCTCCGACCTCAACGACACCGACCTGACGAAGCTCCGGCGAGAGCACATCGGCTTCGTGTTCCAGTTCTTCAACCTGCTGCCGATGCTGAACGCAGAGGAGAACATGACCTTGCCGCTCCTGATCGCGGGCGAGAAGGTCGAGCCGGGCTGGTTCGAGGAGCTGGTCGGCAAGGTCGGCTTGAAGGACCGGCTCGAGCATCGCCCCGCCGAGTTGTCGGGGGGACAGCAGCAGCGCGTCGCCATCGCCCGCGCGCTCGTCTCACGTCCGACGGTCGTGTTCGCCGACGAGCCGACCGGGAACCTCGACTCCACGACGAGCGGCGAGATCCTGACCCTGATGCGCGACTCAGTCGACAGCTTCGGGCAGACGACCGTGATGGTCACCCACGATCCGCGGGCGGCTGCGATCGCCGACCGGATCCTCTTCCTCGCGGACGGGGTGATCGTCAAGGACGTCGCCGGCGCGACGGAGCACGACGTGATCGAAGCGATGGAGAGTTCCGAGCGGAAATGATCCGGTTCGCTCTCCGCGGGCTCGCCGGCCGGAAACTGCGGTCGGTTCTCACGGCCCTGGCAATCATCCTGGGCGTCGCCACCGTCAGCGGGACGTACGTGCTCACGGATTCGATCTCGAGCGGGTTCGACAAGATCTTCACGAGCATCTACCAGGGGACCGATGCCTCGATCACCGGCAAGTCTGCCGTGAGCCAGAACGCCACGATGGACCTGCCGCCCTTCGACGAGTCGCTGCTGCCCAGGGTCCGCAACCTTCCGGCCGTTGCGGCCGCAACAGGCGGTGTCGCCGACGACAGCACAAACCTGATCGGCAAGAACGGCAAGGTGATCAGCTTTGGTTTCGCGCCGCATCTCGGGTTCTCGGTCGATCCAAGCCAGTCCCGCTTTAGTTCGCTGCACCTTGTCGAGGGGGACTGGCCGGGCGCCGGCGAGGTCGTCATCGACCGAACGACAGCGCAGAAGAAGAACATCCACGTCGGCGATACCCTCCCGATCGAGGCGCAAGGCGCGGCCCGGCCGTTCCGAGTGGCCGGCCTCGTCAAGTTCGGCACGACCTCGTTCGACATCGGCGGCGCAACGCTCGCCGGCTTCGATCTTCGGACCGCCCAGAAGCTGTTCCACAAGGAGGGGAAGCTCGACCAGATTCGGATTGCGCGAAAGTCGGGCTACAGCACGGAACAGCTGCTCGACCAGATTCGCGGGATCCTCCCTCCCTCGACACAGGTGCGCACGGGCCAGAACCAGGCCAAGCAGGATGCGAGCGACACCAAGAGCTTCACCGACTTCCTGCAGACGTTCCTGCTCGCGTTCGGCGGCATCGCGCTCTTCGTCGGCGCGTTCGTGATCGCGAACTCGCTCTCGATCACCGTCGCGCAGCGGGCACGCGAGTTCGCGACGCTGCGGACGATCGGCGCGACCCGCCGGCAGATCCTGCGCTCGGTGCTCTACGAGTCGTTCGCGGTCGGCGTGCTGGCGTCAATCGCCGGGCTGTTCCTCGGCCTCGGCCTGGCGAAGTTGCTCTTCTGGGTCTTCGGCAAGCTCGACTTCACCCTCGCGAACACCGGCCTGCCGTTGCACACGCGAACGATCGTCGTCTCCCTGATCGTCGGCGTGCTCGTCACGATGGTGGCGAGTCTGCGCCCGGCGCTCCGGGCGACCCGCGTGCCGCCGATCGCAGCCGTGCGTGAAGGGATCACTCTTCCGCCGGGGCGGTTCGCTCGGTGGCGTGCGCCAGGCTCCGGCGTTCTTGCCCTCCTGGGTTTTGGGCTCGTCGCCCTCGGCCTCTTCGCGCACGGGCTCTCCACGGCCGGGATCCTCTTCGCGATGGGCGCCGGCGCGCTCTTCGTCTTTATCGGAGTTGCGCTCTTCTCGGCACAGCTCGTCGTGCCGCTCGCGCACATTCTCGGTGGGCCTGCGGCGAAGGTGGCCGGCGCGTCCGGCGTGCTCGCGCGCGAGAACTCGATGCGCAATCCGCAGCGGACCGGCTCCACCGCGGCCGCACTCATGATCGGCCTGGCGCTGGTCACGCTCGTGACGATGCTCGCGCAGGGCATCCGGCATTCGTTCTACGACGCGGTGAACAAGATCTGGGCGACCGACTATGCCGTCACCGCCCAGAACAACTTCGACCCGATCCCGGTCGCGGTCGAAAAGCCGTTGCGCCAGACAGCTGGGGTCACCGCGGTGGTGGGCGTCCGGTCGGGCGAGAGCCGCGCATTTGGAGCGACGCATTCGGTCACTGCCGTCGACCGCGGGGCAAGCCGGGTGTTCCACCTGAACTGGAAGAACGGCTCTCAGGCCGTCCTCGACACGCTCGGACGGAACGGGGCTTTCGTCGACAAGAACTTTGCCAAGGACCATCATCTGGTGGTCGGCTCGCCGATTGGGCTCCTCGTGCCGAACGGCCAGCATCCTGTCCTTCGCCTAAAGGGAATCTTCGACCCCCCGAACGGCGGCTCTCCGTTCGGTGCGATCACGATCTCGAGCGCGACCTTCGACCGTTTCTACACGAAGCCGCAGGACTTGTTCATCTTCCTCACTGTCAAAGGTGGCGTGAATTCCGCGACTACCACCCGGTTGGATCACGCCCTCGACGGCTTCCCCAACGCAAAGCTTCAGGACCGCGATCAGTTCAAGAAGAACCAGGCGAGCTTCCTCGACAACGTCCTGAACATCCTCTACGTCCTCCTCGCGCTGTCCGTGATCGTCAGCTTGTTCGGCATCGTCAACACGCTGGTGCTAACGGTCTTCGAGCGGACACGCGAGATCGGGATGCTGCGAGCCGTCGGCACGACTCGGTGGCAGATCCGGTGGATGATCGCGCTGGAGAGTGTGGTCACCTCGCTGATGGGAGCAGCGATCGGGATCGGGCTCGGTGTCGTTCTGGCCGTCCTGCTGATCGTGCGCGTCGACTTTCTCGTGCTCGCCTGGCCGATCGGCTCGCTGCTGGTCTTCGCGCTTGCCGCGCTCGTCGCGGGGCTTGTGGCGTCGATCTTCCCGGCCCGTCGCGCGGCGCGGCTGGACCCCCTCAAAGCGCTCCAGTACGAGTAGAAGCGCGGCTCAGCGCGCGAGTCGCGCGAGGGCTTCTTCGGTCTCACTGACCAGCACCGCTACGAGTTCGGCCGCCGGCAGCGCGCGGGCGAGCCGTAGGCCCTGGCCGGCGAGCATGGTCATCAGCTCGGGGGCGCCGCGCCGCGCCGCCTCGTCCCGGATGTCCGCCGCGAGGGCGGCCTGAAGCGGGAACGGAGCAAGCCTCTCGCGCTGGGGATCGAGCTCTTGGGCCAGGCGGTTGCGGATGCCCCGGGCATGCCGGCCGGTGAACGCAGGCGTGACGGTTGTGCTCTCCTCGGTCCCGTCGAGAACCGCCCGCTTGTGAAGATCGTGCGCGGCGCTCTCGGGCGTCGGCAGAAACGCGGTTCCGAGCTGGGCGCCGGCCGCGCCGAGGGCGAGCGCCGCCGCGATGCCGCGGCCGTCCATGATCCCGCCCGCGGCCACGACCGGGATCGAGACAGCGTCGACGATCTGCGGCACGAGCGCGAGCGTGCCGACGAGCCCTGCGTCAAAGTCGCCCGCGAATGTCCCGCGGTGGCCTCCCGCCTCGGACCCTTGCGCGACGACCGCGTCGACGCCGAGCTCCTCGAGCGCCCTAGCCTCGTCCACCGTGGTCGCCGTGCCGAGGACGCGCGTGCCTTTCTCCTGCAGGTCACGGGTCAGCTCGGCCGGGGCGAGGCCGAAGGTGAAGCTGAAGACGGGCGGCGCCTCAGCGAGCACGGCCCCGTACGTGTCCTCGAGCGTGTAGGGAGGTCGCCGGGGCAGCTCGGGCGACGGCAGGCCCAGCTCCTTGCGGTACGGCTCGAGCAGTGCGCTCGCGGCGGCGAGATCCCCCGGTGGCGCGGGTGGCCCGAGGGCGAAGAGGTTGACGTTGAAGGGCCGGAAGGTCCGTTCGCGCACGGCGGCGATTGCCGCGCGCATCTGCTCCGGCGAGGTGTAGGCGAGCCCGAGGCTTCCGAGCCCACCGGCCTCGGAGACGGCAGCGGCGAGCTCCGGGGTCGAGGTCCCGCCCGCCATCGGCGCCTGGATCAGCGGGTACCGGATCCCGAGCAGGCGACTGAGCTGTGTGTCGGGCCAGGCCATCCGCCTAGACGCTATCGAGCCTCAGTACGCGCAGACGATTAGCCGAGTGTGTTGTCTTAACAGACAACGCCACCGAGCTCGAGGGCGAGCTCTGCATCTCCGAACCGGCCACGTCGGCAACGGCCATGACAGGGGCCAGACCCCCGCCGTGTCCGAAGCGGACAGAACGCCAGCGGAAAAGGACGTGTCCGGGTCTGCTGCGGCCACTGGCCTGCCGTGAGCTGTCCGCGGGACACGGCCGGGGTCTGTCCCCCCACATGCTCACCGAAGGACGTGGCCGCTTGGCGGAACGAGCCGATTTGCCCCGAGCTCGGGATTGCGATCGGAGGCCCGGTCAGCCGGCTGATTCGAGCCAGGCGCGAAGCTCGTGCGGGGTGATCCGGCGCCGTCCGAGCTCGTCGAGCGGCGGCACCGCGTCCTTCGCAACCCGGGCGACGGTTTCCTGGCTGTCGGAGAAGGGGCTGACGATCTTGTTCCCCTTCAGCAACGCGCGGCCGGTCAGCGGAGCCGCATAGACCGCGAGCTGAGCCTCAGAGTAGCCCTTGGCCCGCAGAGCCTCGTTCGCGGAGTCGATCATCCGTCCAATCGCTCCCGGACGAGGTCGTTGACGACCTTCGCATCCGCCTTGCCCTGCGTCTCGCGCATCACCTGGCCGACGAAGAAGCCGAGGAGGCCTGACTTGCCGTTGCGGTATGCCGCGACCTGGTCGGAGTTCGACGCCAGGATGCGCTCGACGATCGGGACGAGCTCACCCGTGTCGGCGATCGACGCCTCGGCGAGGTAGGCCTCGGCCTTGAAATCGCTGTCGCCGCTGCGGGCGAGCGCCTCCGCGAAGGTGTTTCGGGGGATCCCTGAGCGGCCTCCGATCAGCTTGCCGAGCTCCTCGGCGTTCACCTTCTCCGGGTCGATTCCCGCCCCGGCGAGCTCGTTCATGACCACGTTCGCCACCGCGCGACGGTCACCGGGGACGCGGTCGAACAGGCCGTCCCGGCCGCTGGTGACGAGCCCCTCGGCGAGATCGAAGCCCACCTCGGCTTCGAGTCGGCGGATGCGCGCCGCCGGCAGCTCGGTGAGCTCCCCGCGCAGCCGCTCGACGACCTCGGCAGGCGGTTCGATCGGAACGAGGTCCGGCTCCGGGAAGTAGCGGTAGTCCTGCGCCTCCTCCTTGGAGCGCAGCGGCGGCGCCGATTCGTGCGACGGGTCGAAGTGCAGCGTCTCCTGCACGACCGTCCCGCCAGACTCGTAGATCGCGATCTGCCGCTCGACCTCGCGCCCGATCCCTTTCGCCGCGAACGCGAACGAGTTCATGTTCTTCAGCTCGGTCCGCGTGCGGAGCTCGTCGGAGCCGGTCGGACGCACCGAGACGTTGACGTCGAAGCGGAGCGAGCCCTTCTCCATCTCGGCGTCGGAGATGCCGAGCTCGACGACCGTTTGCCGCAGGAGTTGCAGGAAGCGCCGCGCCTCCTCGGGCGAGCGGAGGTCGGGTGCGGTCACGATTTCGACCAGAGGCGTCCCGCAGCGGTTGAAGTCGACGAGCGTGCGGTCGGCTCCGCCGATCCTGCCGCCGGCGCCGCCGACGTGGACGTTCTTGGCGGCGTCCTCCTCCAGGTGCGCGCGGACGATCCCGACCGCCGCGTCGCCGTCCGGGCCCGGTACGAGCACCCGCCCGTCCACGCAGAGCGGCTCGTCGTACTGGGAGATCTGGTAGCCCTTCGGGTTGTCCGGGTAGAAGTAGTTCTTGCGGTGGAAGACCGAGTGCGGGGCGATCTCGCACCCAAGGGCGAGCCCGAGCAGGATCGTCATCTCGATCGCCCGGCGGTTGGGTACGGGTAGCGAGCCGGGATGCGCGAGGCAGACGGGGCAGGTCAGCGTGTTCTCCGGCGCCGCGTAGGCCACCGCGCAGCGGCAGAACATTTTCGTCCGCGTCTTCAGGTGGACGTGGATCTCCAGCCCGATGACCGGTTCCCACCCGTTGGCGCTCATGCCAGCCTCGGAGGGACGAAATCGAAGCCGATCGCATGCTCGAGGGCGTGGGCGGTGCGGAAGAGCAGGTTCTCCGAGAACTGCCGTCCGATCAGCTGCAGGCCGACGGGCAGACCCTCCGAGAGCCCGCAGGGAATGGAGAGCCCCGGCAGCCCGGCCATGTTCGGCGGAATCGCGAGCACGTCCGAGAGGTACATCGCAACCGGGTTCTCGGTCCTGGCGCCCAGAGGGAAAGCAACCGTCGGCGACGTCGGCGAGACGAGCACGTCGAAGCGCTCCAGCGCGGCCGCGAACTCGTTGCTGATGATCGTCCGCACCTTCTGCGCCTGCCCGTAGAAGGCGTCGTAGTAGCCGGCCGAGAGCGCGTAGGTGCCGAGCATGATCCGGCGCTTGGGCTCGTCGCCGAAACCGGCGTCGCGCGTGCGTTCGTACATGGCTCTGATCCCATCCTCCGCGCCAACGCGTGGCCCGTAACGGACGCCGTCGTAACGGGCCAGGTTCGAAGAGGCCTCGGAGGGGGCGATCAGGTAGTAGCAGGGCATGCCGTACTCGACCGAGCGCGGCAGCGTGGTCTCCCCCACTTCGGCGCCAAGCTGACGGCAGAGCTCGATCGTCCTCTGGACGGACTCGGCAACGCCCGGCTCGATCCCCTCCGCCTCGTTCAGCTCCTTTGGGACCCCGACCCGGAGGCCCTTCAGATCCTCGCGCTCGGGGATCTCCACCGGCTCCGGCAGGTCGACCGTCGTCGTGTCGCAGGGATCGCGGCCGGCGATGATCCGGTACAGGAGGGCGCAGTCGCGGACGGTCTTCGTCAACGGGCCGACCTGGTCGAGGCTCGACGCGAACGCGACGATGCCGTATCGCGAGACGGTGCCGTAGGTCGGCCGCAGGCCGACGATCCCACAGAGCGCAGCGGGCTGCTTGATCGAGCCGCCCGTGTCGGACCCGAGCGCCCACGGAGCGAGCCCACCAGCGACCGCGGCGGCCGAGCCGCCGGACGACCCTCCCGGAACACGGGCCGGATCCCAGGGGTTGTGCGACGGGCCGTAGGCCGAGTTCTCGGTCGACGAGCCCATCGCGAACTCGTCCATGTTCGTCTTGCCGATCGTCGGCAGCCCCGCGTCCTTGCAGCGGGCGGCGACGGTCGAGTCGAAGACCGGCCGGTACCCCTCGAGGATCTTCGAACCGGCGGTCGTGGGGATGCCGCGCGTCGAGATCACGTCCTTGAGCGCGATCGGCACGCCGTCGCCCTCGACGTCGTCGACGAGCGCAAGGTAGGCGTGGAGCTCGTCGTCGCGCTCTTCGATCGCGGCGCGGTAAGCGGCGTGCAACTCGCCTGCCGAAGCCTCGCGGCTCTCGATCAGCCCGAGCGCCTGCTCGGCCGTCAGCCGCAGGGTGTCGATCGCGCCGCTCATCTGCGCGCACCCCCCGTGGGGGGGACGCGAAGTCCCCTTCTGGCACCGTATCGAGACAAAACGCACACGTATGTGCCGAAACGGTGACGAGTTCTTGCGTCCGTGCTCATGCCGGCGGCACCCGGAAGAACCCGCCTTCGTGGTCGGGCGCGTTCGCGAGCACGTCCTCGATTGGCAGCGAGGGGCGAGGCTCGTCCTCGGCCCAGACGTTGACCAGGTCGAGCGGATGGGCAGTCGGCTCCACATCGGACAGGTCGAGCTCGGCCACCTTTCCGACCGCCTCCAGGATCGCGTTCAGCTGCGTGCCGAGCCGCTCGAGCTCGTCGTCGGAGAGCTCGAGGCGCGCAAGGCGCGCGACGTGCAGAACCTCGTCTCGACTGATCGCCACTCCTCTGATCCTCCCAAATAGAAGGGCCCCCTTTCGGGGGCCCGTGAAATCGGTTCCGAAAGGTTGCCTAGGCCGGCTGGACGTTCGCGGCCTGCAGGCCCTTGTCGCCCTGCACGACCTCGAACTCCACGCGCTGACCTTCGGTCAGCGAGCGGTAGCCGTCCATCGTGATCGCGGAGAAATGCACGAAGACGTCCTCGCCACCCTCGCGCTCGATGAAGCCGTAGCCCTTCTCATTCGAAAACCACTTGACGGTGCCCTGAGCCAACGTCCCTCCTTGTTACAACAGAAAACGACGGCCCAGGCACCGAGCCGCCGAACCTACGTGAAGCGGCCGAAAGATAGCGTCATGCCCCGGGGAAAGCAAGCTGTCCGCGGCGGTATTGCGCCGCCTGGACGGTGTTGCGAAGCAGCATGGCAATCGTCATCGGACCGACCCCGCCGGGGACCGGTGTGATCAGCGCGGCAACCTCCGCCGCGTCGGCCTCAACGTCGCCCACGAGGCCCGCGTCCGTCCGGTTCTGACCCACGTCGACGACGGTCGCTCCCTGCTTGACCATGTCTGCGGTGACGAGCGCGGGAATGCCTGCCGCGACAACGAGCACGTCGGCGTCGAGCGTGTGGCGCGCGAGGTCGTCGGTGTGCGAATGGCAGATCGAAACCGTCGCATTCGCCTGCAGGAGCAGGTGCGCGACGGGCTTCCCGACGATGTCGCTGCGTCCGACGACGACGGCCCGGGCACCGTCGAGTGAGACGCGGTACTCGGCGAGCAGCGCCATGATCCCGCGCGGCGTGGCGGGGACGAGCGTCGGCCGGCCGAGATACAGCTGGCCGGCGTTGAACGGATGGAACCCGTCGACGTCCTTGACCGCATCCACTGCTCGGATCACGCGCGTCTCGTCCAGAACTCCGGGCAGGGGCAGCTGCGGAAGGATGGCGTCGACGTCCTCGTCTGCGTTCAGCCGATGTACGAGCTCGAGCAGCTCGTCCTCGGCGATGTCGACGGGCAGCCGGTGGTCGAGCGTGCGGATGCCGACCTCCTCCGCGGCCTCGTGCTTGCGCGTGATGTACAGGTGCGAGGCGGGATCGTCACCGACCAGGATCGTCGCCAAGCCGATCGGGGCGAGCGCGGGTACATCCTCGGCGACCTGCGCACGGATCCGCTCCGCCAGTGCGGCGCCGTCCATCAGGATCGCGCTCATCTAGGGCAGCTGGACGTCGCTGACGTCGAGCCCGAGCGACTCGGCGAGCTTGACCCCGATCTCGAGGTCCTCACGGAGTCGCTGCACGTCCCGCGACTCCATCGCCTGGCCGATCCAGGCGCGCTCGCGTGGGCGCCACAGCGCGTGGGCGGCAAAGATCTGGAGGAGGTCGTTGGCAGCGTCGACGAGCTTCCGCTTGACCTTCTTGGTGGCCCCCTCCAGCAGGACTCGCTCGTAGGCCATCCCCGCGGCGTGGTGAATTCCGTCATCGGTTGCGAGCCTGTTGCAGAGATCTTCCAGCACGGTGCCGCGTGCCGAGCGGGCGATCAGGCGGAATCGCGAGATGATCAGCCGCTCGTAGAAAACCTGCATCAGGAAGACCTTCTCCTCGAGCGTGTCCGCCTCGAGCGTCATGTGCGCCAGCTTGTCGAGGTGTGGATCGCGTTCGGTCGTGCCGCCCGTCTCCCCGACCAGCTTCAGCCACGCCTCCGTATGGCGCGACTCGTCCTGCACCATCGTCGAGTAGTAGAGCTTCGCCTCGAGGTCGGGAGCGATGTTGAGGAGCTGCGAGGACATGTCGCACGCGAGCATGTCGGCCTGGAGCTGCTGCGTGATGACCGAACGCCACATGTCTCGTCTCCTCGCCTGCCGCTGCGGAGATCCCTTTCCTTCGGGGATCGGCGGCAGCTCGCCCCAGGGAAGATCGCGGACCTGCCATTCCTGGCGCTTGGCGAGTTCATAGAAACGCAGGACGCCGGCGTACGCCTCGCGACCTTCCGCGGGCTTCTGCTCGATCAGCTCCTCGGTGGCCACTACGAGGATTATGCTCGTCGCCGGGGGCGGGCACGGGCTCAGGAGGCGGGGAGCCGGGCGGGCGGCGCACTAAGCTCCGCGCGTGGACGTCCCTCGGCTGCCCAGGAAGAACGACCCGGCCTCGATCGAGAAGAGGCAGCAGGCACTGGGCCTCGACGGCGACGTGACGGGTGTCGACCTGTCCCCGTTCGTGCGAGCCCAGGAGATGCTCACCGGCGCCGTCGTCATCCCCGTCGCGGTCGTTGGGCCGTTGGCCCTGTCGCTCGGCAGCTACGAGCTCGACGAGCCGCTCGGCAAACTCGTCGAGGTCGACCGCGGCGTCGAGCAGCTGTACGTGCCGCTCGCCCACACCGAGGGTGGGCTCTCCGTTTCTCTGTATCGAGGCGCGCGGGCGGCGGCCGAATCTGGCGGTTTCCGCACGTTCGTCCTGCGCGACCGGATGACCCGCGCCTCCTGCTTCGTCTGCGGCTCGACCGAGGAAGCGGTCTCCCTGGCGCGCTTCCTGGAGGCGCATGTCGCCGAAATGCGCCGCTGGCTGGCCGAACGTGCCGACGCAGATCCATCCATCTCGAGGTTCGCCAAGCTCCGCGAGGTCGAGACCCACGTCGTCGGCCCGATGTGCCATGTCCTCTGGGCGTACACGACCGGCGATGCGTGCGGCCCGAACATGATGACCCGGAACAGCTACGCCCTGAACATGGGCTTCGTGCTGGAACGGGCTCCCGTCCGCCCGCAGCGCGCGATCCTCGAGGCGAACATGGGCGGCGACAAGAAACCCTCCCACCGCTACTTCGAGCGCGGCGGCCACGGGAAGACCGTCATCGCCGAGGCGACCTTGACCGAGGGAGCCGTCCAGCGCATCCTGCGGACGACGATCGACGATCTCCTCGAGCTCTCGTGGGCCGGCACTCACGGCGCCGTCGCCTCGGGCATGCAGTCCGTCGCGTTCACGCCGGCCTCTGCAATCGCGGCGATCTTCGCCGCCACCGGCCAGGACCTCGGCATGGTCGGGACGAGCTCGATGGCTCACGGGACTGGCCGGCGCGTCGAGGGTGGGCTCCACTGCTCGATCCGGCTTCCAGGGCTCGAGGTCGGCACGGTCGGCGGCGGCACGACGCTGCCGTACGCGAGGGCCTGGCTTGAGCTGATCGGCTGCGCCGGGCCGGGCAAGGTCTATCGCTTCGCCCAGATCGTTGCCGCCGCCACCCTCGCGCTCGAGATCTCCGCCTCGGCCGCGATGGCCACGGCCGGCTCCGAGAACTTCTTCCGCGCCCACCACGAACGAGGCGGGCTGCGCTGACTTTCGTTGCAGATTTGTTGCCAAATTTGACAAAGTCACCCAGCCCGCGCAGCTAGGCTTGGGAGTGGGGACGCTTGTCCCCCTTGGGGGAGGTTCGCCGGCGCGGCGGCCCGGGCCCCGCGCGCCTTCCCACCGGCCGCCCGCGCCTCGGCGACCGGTACCGGCGGTTTGTCTTTCGCGCCGGCGAGGGACAAGGCAGGGTATGTCCCCCCGTTCGCGCTGGCCCTACCGCCGTCGGATTCGCGGCGAAGAGCTGCCGCCAGACGTCGTCGAGCCGCCTCCACCCGACGCGACCGTCCCCCTTCCTGCGGTACCGCCGCCACCGGCTGCGCCGCCGCTGCCACCGGGCGCGCCGCTGCCACCGGGCGCACCGCCTCCTCCGGCCGGTCCTCCGCCCATTGGCCTCGGGCCGCCCTACGAGGAGCCTCCGCTCGATCGAGCCCTGTGGCCCTGGCTCCTCTTGCTCGCGCTCGTCGTGCTGGGCGGCCTTGCGATCGCCTGGGCGGCCACGCGCGGAGGGAACGACAAGACGACCACGACGGTCGTCGAGCAGACCGTGACCGTGCCGCTCGTGATCGGCCAGAGCGAGTCCGTCGCCGTCGCGCGGCTCACACGTCTGGGTCTCCAGACCGCAGTCGCGCGCGAGGCGGCCGCCAAGCCCGCGGGCACCGTGATCGGACAGCAACCGTTGCCCGGCACCCCCGTCCGGCGGAGCACCATCATCCAGTTGACGGTTTCGACGGGGCAAAGACGGCCGACCACAGTCACCGTGCCCGAGGTGGTCGGGCTGAGCGCCGACGCCGCAACCCAGAAGCTCACCGCCGCCGGCCTGCGCGTGCAAACGAAGACGGTTGCCTCCGACAAGCCTGTCGGAACCGTGATCTCGCAGGCTCCCACGGCGGGGTCCGACGTTGCCGGGAACGCGGTCGTGACGCTGACGATCTCGAAGGGCGTCGAGCGGGTCACCGTCCCCGACGTCGTCGGCACGAATGAGGCGGACGCGCGCACCGCGCTGCGCTCGGCCGGCCTCCTCGCAAGCGTCTTCCGAGTTCCCTCCGACAAACCGACCGGCACGGTCGTCGCTCAGGATCCGCGCGGCGGCGAGCGGGTGGCCAAGGGTTCGAAGGTGCGCATCAACGTGTCGAAGGGCGCACCTCCGCCTCCCACAACGACGACCACCGCCACGACGACCACCACGGTGACGGCGACGACCACCACCGCGACCACGACCACTGCGACCACGACGACCACGCCCGCGACGACCACCGTTCCGGACGTCCGGGGGCTGAGCCAGACGCAAGCCCGTCATGCCCTGCGCCGGGTTGGTCTCGTCGCCGCCGTCGCCTATGTGAACGCGAGCGTGCCCTTCGACCAGGTCGTGGCGCAGTTCCCGAGGCCCGGCACGACCGCCAAACGCGGTGCGCGGGTCCGCATCAACGTCTCCCTCGGTCCCAAGCCGAAGCCGCAGGTGGCCGTCCCGGACGTGAACTCAGAGGACGAGACCACGGCGATTCAGGACCTGAAGGCCGCGGGCTTCACCGTCGAGACGGTCGACCAGACGACGACGGATGCGAGCGCCGACGGCGTCGTGCTCGACCAGGATCCCGCGGGCGGAACCCAGGCCCCCAGCGGGTCGGCCGTGACGATCTTCGTCGGGCGCTACGGCGGCGGCTAGGTCTCGACCAGCCGATGCTCCCAGCGGTCGCCGCGCTCGTTCATCGGCGCTCCATTCGACGTCGGCCGGATGCGACCTACCGCGCTGGACTACGATCCGGCTCGTGGGTCGAGGGCTCGCACTGGTCGTGATCACACATCCCGGACGACCGGCCTGACCTGCACGAATGCGTCAGGACACGGCTGGTTCCTCAGCCGTCAGAGCTACCGGCTGTTCTGACGGCCCGGCTCGAGACCGGGGCTCAGCCTGGCCGGCGGGCGACCACGGTGATCTCGACGAGCATGCCGCGGACGAGCAGCCGCTCCGACCGTCGTCCGCACCGGCCGCGGCTCGGCGAAGTACCGCTCGTAGACCGCGTTGAAGCGCAGAGGCGCGGCCCCCGCGTGCTCTGATCAGTCGGAGAACGTCTGAGCCAGACGCTTGGGCGCGACGGAGAGCCAGGAGTCGGTCAGCTGCTCGCGCAGCTCCTCGTCGGAAACCATTCCGAGCCGGACCAGCATGTAGGGCCAGTTCTTAGCCCATAGTGCAAAACCATGGTCGTGCTCTTCGGCGGTCCCGCAGGCGCAGGCAAGACGACGCTGGCCAGGGCGTGGTGCCTCGCGCGAGAACGCGCCGTGCACATCGAACTGGACGAGATCAGGAGTCTGATCGTCAGCGGCCTGGCCGATCCGCAGGTCTCGAGTGCGTTCCAGGCGGAGCAGTACGAGCTCAGCGTCGCAGCGACGTGCGTCCTGGCGCGAACATTCGCCGAGGCGAGTTACGAAGTCGCGATCGACGACGTCCTCGAGCCGGAGACATTCCAGCGTTCGTGGCGGCCGCGGCTCGAAGGTCTGGACTGGCAGACGGTCATCATCCTCCCGACTCTCGAGAACACCCTTTCGCGCGCAGCCGACCGGGAGAAGCGAGTCCTCGAAGACCACATCCGAAGCCAGCATGCGGCCTGCTCTGAGTGGCCTGCCCCGAAGCGCCTCGACACGACCGGCCTCTCCCTCGACGAAAGCCTGCAGGCGGTTGCCGCGCGAATAGGTGACGGCAGCACCCAGTGAACGTCGGGTTCTGAGTCGAAGGCGCCGAGCGGATTCGAACCGCTGTACGAGGCTTTGCAGGCCTCTGCCTAACCACTCGGCCACGGCGCCAGGGCGTCCATCGTATCGGCCGGTTTTCGGTGGCTCCGGCCAGGCAAAAACCACTCCGTGACCCTGTTCGAGTTCGATGGCGACGCTCCCGGCGCCGCGCGCTACCTCCCCGACAAGCTGAATCTGACCGCCCTCCGCGAAGCGGTGCAGCACTGCCGCGGGTGTGACCTGTACGCGAACGCCACGCAGGCGGTGTTCGGCGAGGGAAGCGCCACCTCGGAGGTGATGTTCGTCGGCGAACAGCCCGGCGACCAGCAGGATCTCCAGGGCCGGCCGTTCGTCGGCCCTGCCGGCAAGCTAATGGACAAGGCGCTGGAAGGGGCCGGCATCGAGCGTTCGACCGCCTACGTGACGAACGTCGTCAAGCACTTCAAGTGGCAGCCACGATCCATCCCTCCGCGATCCTGCGCGCCGACGAGGATCGGCGCGACGCCGAATACGCGGCGTTCGTGAATGATCTGCGCAAGGTCGCGGCCCTCATCGGCGCGGCCTAGCCCAGAGAACAACCGAAGGAGGATCAGATGCACCCGTTCCGCAGGCCCTCGCCGGCACTCGTCGTCGCCTGCCTGGCACTCCTCGCCGCGCTCGCCGGGACCGGCATCGCGTCCGTCAAGGTGATCCAGAAGCCACCTGCCGTCGGCGTGATCGTGGTCAAGGACGTCTTCGTCCCCGCGAACTCGCCCGGAGGCCAGATTGCGACGTGTCCGGCCGGCCAGCGCGCCACCGGAGGGGGCGCCTACATGGAAGGCACCCCGTCCCCGGACGACCACATCATCGACAGCGAGCCCGCTGTACCCGACAAGACCAACGGCTTCCGGCCGCTCCTCGGCGGGCGCGCCACGAGCTGGCACGTCACCTACTACAACCCGAACGCGGAGCAGCGGCGACTGCACGTCTACGCGATCTGCACTGGCTAAAGCCCAACCGAAGGCCCGCACCGAAGGCCCGCACCGACGTCGAAGACGTCGTGAGCTTGCGCGGGGTGAGGCGGGGAGGCGAACGTGGCTACCCTCAGAGGGTGAGGCTGCGCCTCCTCCTCCCCGCCCTCCTCGCGCTCGTCGTCGGCTCGACGGCCTCCGCGGCGCGCTCGCCGTCGCTCGAGCTCTTGGCGAACGTCCCGAAGCACCAGACGATCACCTCCGACCTCGCGTTCTGGGGAAAGCTCGCCTTCCAGGGCAACTACGACGGTTTTCGGATCCTCGACATCTCGAAACCGAGGGCGCCGGTCGTGCTCGCCGACGTCAAGTGCCGCGGCCCGCAGAACGATGTCTCCGTCTGGCAAAACCTCCTCTTCGTCTCGGTCGACCGCCCGCAGACCACGCCAGGCTGCGACAGCGAGGATATGAAGGACCTCACCGATCCGACGGGCTTCGAAGGCATCCGGATCTTCGACGTCTCCGATCCGCGCAGCCCGCGGCTCGTCACCTCCGTCCCGACGGACTGCGGGTCGCACACGAACACGCTGATCCCGGACGTCGCCCACGGGCGCGTCCTGCTCTACGTCTCTTCGTACGCGCTCAAGGCGGGCCCGCACTGCGGTGAAGGGCGCGAGGCGGACGGCCTCCACGGCAAGTTCTCGATCGTCTCGGTCCCGCTCGCGGCACCTGTGACGGCAAGCGTTGTCGCGACGCCGAAAGTGGACGCACCCGTGTACGGGATCAACGGTCCGGAGCTCGCGCCGACGGTCGGCTGCCACGACATCACGGTGTTGCTCCCGCTGCATCTGGCCGCCGCAGCCTGCATGAGCGAAGGCCAGATCTGGGATATCCGGGACCCGGTCGCCCCGAAGGTTCTGGCCCACATCGACAACAGTGCGCTCGAGTTCTGGCACTCGGCCGCCTTCAGCTGGGACGGCAAGGTCGTCGTCTTCGGCGACGAGAGCCTGGCCGGCAGCTGTCACGACACCGCCGAGCGCGACGGGCGGCTCTGGTTCTACTCGCTCGCCAAGCCCGCGAAGCCGGCCCTCCTGTCCTCGTTCCTGATCGCACCGCAGAACTCGGCGTACTGCAGCGTCCACATGTTCAACGTCATCCCGAGGAAGGGTCACAACATCCTCGTCTCGGGCTGGTACATGGGCGGCTCGCGCGTGATCGACTTCACCAACCCGCGCAAGCCGCGCCAGCTGGCCGCGATCAAGCCGTTCGCGGCCAACGAATGGGCCAGCTACTGGTACGACGGCACCATCTACGTGACGGACATCGACCGGGGCCTCGACATCTTCGCGCTTCGCGGCGACGTGGCCAAGGGAGCGCGCACGTTCGGCGGGCACCTGAATCCGGCGACGCAGGAATTTCTGCTCAGGTAGCTATAGCTACCTCAGGGACTTCCGCAGCAGCCCGAAGACCCCACGTATTACTTCGCGCTCCAGCGACTTCCCCTGTCGCGACTTGAGGAAGCCGCCGAGCTCCCCCATAGCCCCGTTGCCGGAGCTTTTCGCGGCCTCCTTGTGCGCCTCCGTGACGGGCGGGGGAGCAGAGACGGGGCTGGGCTGCTCCAGCCGCGCTGCGAGCATCTCCTTGGCGCTCTGAGGGTCTGCTCGAGTCGCGTACTTCGCGTACAGCTGGGAGGCCTTTGCGGCGCCGTCGACATCGGGCGCCGGCGCCATCTTCGACTGCGGCGCCCGGATCTTCGTCCGGACGACCGGGGTCGGCACACCGCTCTCGGAAAGGATGGTGACCACCGCCTCTCCGATCCCGAGCTGCGGCAGTACCTCGGTCAAGTCGTAGAACTCCGACTTCGGGAACGTCGAGACCGTGCCCTTCAGGGCCTTCGCGTCGTCTGGGGTGTACGCGCGGAGGGCGTGCTGCACTCGGTTTCCGAGCTGGGCGAGGACGTCGGCATCGAGGTCTTTCGGCGTCTGCGTGACGAAGAACACGCCGACGCCCTTCGAGCGGATCAGCCGCACCGTCTGCGTGATCGAGTCGACAAAGGCCTTCGAAGCTCCGTCGAACAGGAGATGAGCCTCGTCGAGGAAGAAGACCAGCTTGGGCTTCGCCAGGTCGCCCACTTCGGGCAGCTGCTCGAAGAGCTCGGCGACGAGCCACATCAGCGCGGTCGACCAGAGCGTCGGCTTGTCCTGAACGGACGGGAGCTCGAGACAGGAGATCACCGCGCGGCCGTCGGGTGCCGTGCGCATCAGGTCGGACACGTCCAGTTGTGGCTCACCGAAGAACTCGTTGCCGCCGCCGTCCTCCAGCTGAACCAGGGAGCGCAGCAGGACGCCAACGGTGGCAGGCGAGACGCCGCCGATGCCGGTCAACTCCGCCCTGCCCTCGGCGGAACCGAGAAACGTGAGTAGGGCACGGAGGTCTCCCAGGTCGAGCAGCGGCAGACCCTTCGCGTCGGCGTAATGGAAGAGGAGCGAGAGACTCTGCTCCTGCGTCTCGTTTGCGTCGAGGATCTTCGTGAGCAGGAGCGGCCCGAAATCCGAAACGGTCGCCCGGATCGGGATCCCCGGGCCGAGGCCCCCGAGCGCATAGAACTCGACGGGAAAGCTCGACGGCTGGAACGGTTCTCCCAGCTCGCCCGCGCGCTTCTCGGCAGGACCGCCGGGATCGCCTGGAACGGCAAGGCCGGAAAGATCTCCCTTGACATCGGCGGCGAAAACGGGCACGCCCGCAGCCGACAGCTGCTCGGCCATCGTGCGCAGCGTGCTCGTCTTCCCCGTCCCGGTGGCGCCGGCGATCAGGCCGTGCCGGTTGACCATCGCGAGCGGAACCTGGACGAGCGCGTCCTTCTCGACGGCACCGTCGACGACGCCACGCCCGATCTCGAGCGCCTCGCCGGTGACGGCATACGCGTCCTTGATCGTCGAAGCGAAGTCGGCCACTCGACGACGCTATCAAGTCCGGTTCGCACGAGGCCGAGAACCCTTTCAGGCGAATGAACCGTTTCTTCTACGTGCCGTGGAAAGCCTGGAGGGTGGCCGTCCACTGCGTGACCTGCTGGCACTGGCTCGGCCCGAGGCGGCATCCGTTCGTCGTCGTGCTCGGCTCGGCCGGGGTCGGCGCCGGAACCGCCATCCTGCTGGGCTGGCTCGCGGGTGAAGTCAACGTCTTCCATGCCCTCGGCTTCGTCAACCCGATCTGGTTCGTTGCCTGTGTCGGGTTCGAGCTTGTTGCCTATCTAGGCTACGTCCTCGCGCTGCACGAGACGGCGCGCGTCGACTACGGGCCGAGGCTCGGGCTCGGCCAGGCCGCAAGGGTTGTCGCCGCCGGCTTCGGCGCCTTCTTCGCGGCCTCGGCTGCCGGCGGGTTCGAAGTCGACTACTGGGCGCTTCGCCGGGCCGGAGCTTCGAGGCGCGACGCCCTCACGCGTGTGGTCGGCCTTGGCACGCTGGAGTACGCGGTGCTCGCGCCGGCCGCGCTCGGCGCCTCGCTGGCACTGCTGGCCGGAAGCGGCAAGGACGTGTATCCGTCCTTGACCCTCCCCTGGCTCCTGGTCGTTCCCGGCTTTGCCTTTGCGGGCTGGGCCACATCGCCCAAGCGCCGCCGGCGGCTCTCGAGCGTCCACGGGAAAGGGCGGCTGCGAACGATCTTCGGCCACGGGGTTTCGGGCCTGAGCATGCTCCGGCGACTGCTCGCGCATCCACTGCCGCACGGGGGCCTCGCGGTCCTCGGCACGGCGGTCTACTGGTTCGGAGAGATCGGGTGCCTGTGGGCGAGCCTCCGGGCCTTCCACGCCGATGTGGCGATTCCCGCGCTGATCCTCGCCTACGCCACCGGCTACGTCGTCACCCGGCGAGCCCTCCCCGCAGGCGGTGTCGGCATCTCCGAAGCGCTGCTGACCTTCGCGCTCGTCTGGCTCGGCGTCCCCTTCACTCCGGCGCTCCTGGGCGTCTTCAGCTACCGCCTCTTCAACTTCTGGCTCGCCCTCGTGCC
>JBBRYK010000027.1:0-33619 GCA_038237665.1 Gaiellales bacterium
GCTTCGGCGCGGCTGGTCCAGACCAAGCAGGGCACCGCGGCCGTTCGTCGTTCGTAACGGAGTTACGGGCGATGAACGGACGTGCTGATCCTGCGCCGCGTCTGGGCCGGCCGCGGCAACCGGGAATTTCCGATCAGGCATTTAGCCGGAGATCACGTACGGGATCGGCAGGTTCGGGTCGAACAGCCGGATGCCGATTCGATAGCCGCCGGCCTCCGGTACGAGGTTCCAGCGCAAGCCTCGCGGGGTCACGTCCTTGCGCCCCTCCCTGTAGATCCGCGGCGCCTGGATCAGGAACGAGTCTGGCCCGGAGAGGAGGAGCGCGCCGTTCTTGCGGACCTTGGGCTTGAGGTTCGTCGACACGTGCCAGGTCCATGTGCGGGACCGGAAACGCTGCTTGACGAGCAGGTACGAGCTCGTCACCGAGCCCTGGATGACAGTCGCGTCGAAGCCGAGCGGGAGCCGCCGCAGCACGCCGGTGCGGTAGCGCACGGGCGGGCCGACCGGGCCGAGCCCGGTCGCGTAGCGCTCGAGATGCGCCTTTCGGTAGTCGATGACGAAGCCGCGGCGGGTGATCGTGATCTTCAGGTCGCGCGAGACGACGCGCACGAGCGGCGCGGTCGGGCTCTTCGGCCCCAGCTCGGCCGCCAGCCAGCGCGGGACCGCCACCGGGGGCTTGGGATGGGGCTTCGGCTGCGTGTGCTTCTGCGGCGGCAGCTTGCCCCCGCGATAGGGGATGACGACCGGCGGCGCTGTGGTTGTCGTCGTCGTCGTCGTCGTCTTCTTCTTCTCGTCGGAGCGGCCCAGGCCGATCACGATCGCTGCGCCGACCAGCGTGATCACCCCCAGCGCGAGCGGCGGCACGAGGGGATGCAGGCGCTCCACACCTACCAGGCGCCCCGGGCCCGGCTCGGAATCGCCGAGGCTTGTCACCGAGCCGAGCCTACTCCAGCGGGCGGCGGGCGCTCACCGCGGAGCCGGCCCCGCGTCGCCCCGAAGACAGGCCCCAACCCCGCGGAGCACCGGGCGGGACCGAGTGCAGGACGGTTCGATTGCCGCCCAGCTGGGTGGCGGCCGCGAGCGCGCGCTCGGCAGCGTTGCGGAGAGGCCCGGACGTGCGCCCGTCGATCGGGCAGGAGGAGATCCCGATCGAGACCGACGTGCGGACCCAGTCCTCGCCGTCGCCGTCGAGCGGGATGCGACCGTCACCGACCGCCAGACGCACGCGTTCGGCCGTCATCCGCGCGGCCTCGAGCGACGTTCGGGGAAGGATCACCCAGAAGTCGAACAGTCCCTGACGGTGCAGCACGTCGGTGGCGCGGAGGTGACCGCGCACAACCTCCGCGACACGCTCGAGCACCGCCCGTGTGGCCTCCTGGCCCCGCTCGTCACCCAGCTGGTCGATCCCGTCCGGCCGCGTGATGAGCAGGCTGAGCGCACCGTGGCCGCTGATTGCCTGGTAGAGCAGAGACTCGAGGTCGTCGATTTCGAGCGCCTCGCCCGGGTCGAGCTCGTCGCCGTCGAACGTCTCGTCGTCCACGGATTGCGTCTGACCTTCGTAGCCTCGCCGGTTCCAGGCCTCGAACCCGTCGGCGAGCGCACCCGCTGCGAGGGCGGCGGCGCCGAACAGGACGGAGAACGCGAGCACCGAGGCCGTGTGACCGCCGTCGAGCCGCCCGTAGTGGCCCTCGAGCGCGACGAACGTCGCGACCAACGCGACCGCAACGAGCGGTGCGATCCGCAGGCCCGCCGCGTAGGCGAGCAGGATCCCCGCGCCGAGGAGAAACACGTCGATCAGCCGTCCGTCGCCGTCCGCGGAGGCAAGCCCGGCGACGGAGGCGATCAACAGGCCGGCGACGACGAGAAAGCTGGCGAGGACGAGGGTGCCTGAGGGCGGCGTCCCCTCCACGGAGAGTGCGTTCCGGGCCCTGCGTGCGAGCCGCGAGCCGCGCCCAGCGTCGATGGAGGGTGGAGGAGAGCCCACGTTTCTCTGGAAGGAACCGGGGTCCTAACCTACACTGCGAGCATGTCGGGACGGCCCTTGCCGGGCACGAACGACGACCTCGGGCGGCCACCCTTGCGGTTTCGGCGCTTCGGCGGCGGCTACCGTCGCGAGGACGTCGACCTTGTGCTGGCGGAGCTTCGCCTGACGGTGCGCGCCCTCGAGCTGGAGCTCGGGACCCTGCGCGAGCGGGGCCGTGACCTCGAACGGCGGCTGCACGACGCGCGCGCCGAGATCGACGCGTACCACGCCAAGGGATACGAGCTGGCGCGTGTGATGAGCTCGGTGCGCCAGCGCGCGGCCACGATCGAGCAGGAGGCCGAAGCGCGGGCGGCGGCGGTGCTCGCGGAGGCCGAGGGGGCAGCGTCGCGCAGAATCGCGGAGGCCGAGGCCGCTATCGCGGAGCTGAACACCGAGCGTGCCCGCGTGGTGGCGGAGGTGCGCGCTCTCGTCAGCCGCGTCGGCGAGACGATCGCGCGCGTCGAGGCCTCGGAGGAGCCCGTCACCGAGGCCGCGCCGGAGACGGGTGAGCTTCAGCCGGTCGAGAACGGGTTCCCCGGCGCGGATCTCTCCAGCCTGCGCGAGCGTTTTTCGACCCGGGTGGAGGTTGATGCGGGCCCCTTCGTCGGCTTCGACTCGCTCGCCGACTTCGAGCGCGAGCTCGGGAGCCTGGCCGAGGTCGAGGATGTCTACGTCCGTCGCGTCACGGGCGAGCGCGCCGTGATCGAGCTGACCGTCGTCAAGGGAGCCCCGCTGCTCGCCCGGATGCGAGAGCAGCTTCCCTATCGTCTCGACGTCCGCGACCGCTCGCTCGACCGGCTCGTGGTCGACGTCGGCGCCGCGGCCGAGTCGCAGGAATAGCCCAGCCGTACACTTCAGGCGATGGCGACGACCGAGGACCGCCAAGCGCTGAATCCCACCGAGGAGTGGCGCCGCGAGGCGTACGACGCCAAGCCCGAGCGCCAGGGGGAGCTGTTCTCGACGATCTCGGGTCTCGAGAACGATCCGCTGGCGACACCGGACACCGGCGAGATCGACTACGACAACGATCTCGGCTACCCCGGCGTCTACCCGTTCACCCGCGGCGTCTACCCGTCGATGTACCGCGGGAAGCTCTGGACGATGCGCCAGTTCGCCGGCTTCGGAACCGCCGAGGAGACGAACGAGCGCTTCCGGTACCTGCTCGACCACGGCCAGACCGGCCTCTCGACGGCCTTCGACATGCCCACGTTGATGGGCTACGACTCCGACCACGCCCGGTCGCTGGGGGAGGTCGGCCGGGAAGGGGTGGCCGTCGACTCCCTGGCCGACATGGAGACGCTCTTCGCAGGCATCCCGCTTGGCGAGGTCTCGACGTCGATGACGATCAACTCGCCCGCCGCGATGCTGCTCGCGTTCTACATCTGCGTCGGCGAGCAGCAGGGCGTGCCGCGCTCGGCGCTCCGCGGGACGATCCAGACGGACATCCTCAAGGAGTACATCGCGCAGAAGGAGTGGATCTTCCCGCCGGAGCCGTCGATGCGGCTCGTGGTCGACATGATCGAGTTCTGCTCGCAGGAGCTGCCGCGCTGGCATCCCGTGTCGATCTCGGGCTACCACATCCGCGAGGCCGGATCGAACGCCGTCCAGGAGCTCGCCTTCACGCTCGCCGACGGCTTCGCCTATGTCGACGCCTGCATCGAGCGAGGGCTCGACGTCGACGAGTTCGCACCCAGGCTCTCCTTCTTCTTCAACGCCCACCTCGATTTCTTCGAGGAGATCGCGAAGTACCGGGCCGCCCGCCGGATCTGGGCCCGGGAGCTGCGCGAGCGCTACGGCGCGAAGAACCCCCGCAGCTGGCTGATGCGCTTCCATACGCAGACGGCCGGGGTCTCCCTGACTGCGCAGCAGCCGGAGATCAACATCGTCCGCACCGCGCTCGAGGCGCTGAGCGCCGTTCTGGGCGGGACGCAATCGCTGCACACCAACTCGTTCGACGAGGCGCTGGCGCTGCCGACCGAAGACGCCGTCCGGATCGCGCTGCGCACGCAGCAGGTGATCGCGCACGAAACGGGCGTCGTGAACACGATCGACCCGCTGGGCGGCTCGTACTACCTCGAGGACCTGACCAACCGCCTCGAGACGGGGGCCTACGAGTACTTCGACCGGATCGAGAAGCTGGGCGGCGTGATCCCCGCGATCAAGGACAACTTCTTCCAGCGCGAGATCGCGGAAGCGTCGTTCCGCTACCAGTGCGAGGTCGAGGCGGGACAGCGGGTCATCGTCGGCGTCAACCGCTACGAGCTCGAGGACGAGACGCAGCCGGAGCTCCTGAAGGTCGACCCCGCGCTCGAGGGGGAGCAGATCGAGCGTGTGCAGGCGCTGCGCGCCCGGCGCGACTCGGCGGCCGTCGAGGCCGCGCTTGCTCGCCTCAAAGAGGCAGCCACGCGGGAGGACGTCAACCTGATGCCGCTGATCGTCGACGCGTCAAAGGCCTACGTGACGATGGGCGAGATGTGCGACGCGTTAAGGGAAGTTTGGGGTACGTGGAAGGAGACACCCGTCTTCTGATTCCCGCGCTAACCTTTTCGTAGGCGCTCGCGTCTCACGTAATCAGATGGACACCCTTCGCCCTAGCCTGCCCACTCGACCGCTCTGGCAGAAGCTCGCGCCCTGGGCCGCAGGCCTCATTCTCGTCGCCGGTGTCGTCGCGGTTCTCGTCAAGATCGTGCCGAACACGAGTGGAACCAACGACAAGACCGCGACCCCGAACCCGGTGGTAGTCCCGAGCACGGCGCCCAAGACGGTCCCGCTCGCCAAGGACGCCCGGGTCGTGGCGGGTCGCTTCATCCTCACGGCGGTCCGGCGCGAGAAGCTCGCGGAGGCCTGGAAGCTCTCCGGGCCGCTGATCCGTCAGGACCTGACACTCGAGGAATGGATGACGGGGAACATTCCGGTCGTTCCGTTCACGGCGCCGATCAGCATCACGCCGATGAAGGTCGACTACTCGTTCAAGAACCACGCGCTCGTCGAGGTCGCGCTGATCCCCGTCAAGAGCTCGAAGGTCAAGCCGGAGACGTTCTGGCTCGAGCTGAAGAAAGTGGGCAAGGGCGCGAACGCGCACTGGGTCGTCTGGACTTTCGTCCCGCGCGCCGCGCCGCCGATTCCCGCCAACCCGGTCGGGTAGTAGCCGTTTGACCGACGGAGGCGGGCCGTTGACGCGTCTCCTGGCCTCGCCCCGGAGACGGCGTCGGCTCGCGCTCGTGACGTCCTTGCTCGTCGTGGCGGGCTCGCTGGCGTTCGTCGGCATCCGGTACTCGAACACCGGCAAGAAGCTCCCGAACCGCTTCTATGCAGGGAAGGTGCAGCTCGTCCCGCCGGCGCTGAAGGCTGCGCAGTTGTCGGGCGACGACCGCGATGCGGCCCGACAGGTCGCGGCGCGCTTCATCGATACCGCCGTCCTCCGCCAGCGGATCGACGACTCGTGGGAGATCACGGCGCCGAAGCTGCGGCAGGGCCTGACCCGGGAGCAATGGCATACGGGGAATATCCCGGTGCAACCGTTCCCCGCCGCTGCCGTCCTCGGGATCAAGTACCGGGTCGACTGGTCGGGAGCCGACTACGTCTACCTCAAGGTCGCGATCATCCCGAAGGCGACCGCCGACGTCGGCGGGCAGTCCTACGACATGGGCCTGCGCCGCACGGGCCCCGCGACCGATCACCATTGGCTGGTCGACTACTGGGTGCCGTCGGGGCTCGGACAGGCGACGCCCAAGGAGCAAGCGGCCGCTGCCAAGCTCCCACTGCCGGAGCTGAAGTCCCGGATCAACCCTGCCTGGATCTTCGCCCCGATCGCGATCTTCGCCGCCTTCTTCGCCGGCATCCCGCTGTTCCTGTTCTTCCGCGGCTGGTCACGGACGAAGCGCGCGAACCGCCTGTACCGCGCGAGCTAGACGTCCACCTCGAGCCCGTCGTACGCCTGCTCGTAGCCCTCGAGCGCGAGCTCGCGTGGACGATGCGTGAGCAGGAGCCTCCGGGCTCCCGAGGCCTCGAACGCCGCAACGGCCTCGTCCGCCGACAGGTGGCCGCGGATCGCGCCGTCGAACTCGGCCCGCTCCAGCGTCGCTTCACAGACGAAGAGATCGACGTCGCGCGCGAGGTCGGCGAGCCGGTCGCTTGGCCCGGTGTCGCCCGAGTAGGCGATCGCCTTGTCGCCGTTCGAGACCCGTAGCCCGAACGTCTGAAGCGTGTAGTGCGGCAGCTCGAAGGCTGTCACCTCGAGCCCACCCGCCTCGAAGGCGTCCGCGTCCGAGTACTCGCGCTGGTCGAACACCGTCGAGAACATGTCCTCCCAGCCGAGACGCGTGCCGAAGTCGGCGAGGCGGGCCGTCCCCTCCGGCGGCAGCCACAGCTCGGCTCGTTTCACTTTCCGGCCCGGTCCCACCATCGAGCCCCAGACCCACGGGACCAGATCGCCCCAGTGATCGAGGTGCCAGTGTGTGATCACGATCGCGTCGAGGCTGGGCCAGGCGACCCCCTCACGGAGGCGGGCCAGCACACCGGGGCCGCAGTCCAGCAGGACGCACTCGTCGACGAGGTACCCGGACTGGGCGCCCCCGGGGTTCGGCCAGGCCGGGGAGCAGCCAACGACCCTCAGCTTCACGCTCGTATACTCGCCGATCGTGACCCGAAGGATTCGAGTGGTGATCGCCAAGCCCGGCCTCGACGGTCACGACCGGGGCGCGAAGATCATCGCGCGGGCGCTCCGGGACGCCGGCATGGAGGTGATCTACACAGGCCTCCACCAGACGCCGGAGCAGATCGTCGAGACGGCGATCCAGGAAGATGCCGACGCGGTCGGGATCTCGATCCTGTCCGGCGCCCACATGACGCTCGTACCGCGGATCATCGCCGGGCTGCGCGACAACGGCGTCGAGGACGTCCTCGTGATCGTCGGCGGGACGATCCCGAACGACGACGCCGAGGAGCTCAGACAGCTTGGCGTGGCTGCTGTCTTCACTCCCGGCGCGCCGACCGCGGAGATCGTCGACTTCATCCGCGAGAAAGTTTCGGCCTGAGCATCGACGTTTCGAGGCCGGACGACGGCGTCGCCGTCGTCACGATCAACCGTCCGGACGCACTGAACGCGCTCAACCGTGCGGAGCTGACGGCGCTGCGCGACGCTCTCGCAGGGCTTGCGCACGCACGGGACGTTCGCGTGGTCGTCCTGACGGGTGCCGGCGACCGGGCGTTCGCCGCCGGGGCGGACATCAAGGAGATGCTCGACATGGGCCCGGAGGAGGCGCGGGCGTGGGGGAAGCTCGGACACGAGTGCGGCGGGCTGCTCGAGTCGATGCCGAAGCCGACGATCGCAGCGGTCAACGGCTTCGCCCTGGGCGGCGGCTGCGAGCTCGCGCTGGCCTGCGACCTCCGCTACGCGTCCTCGACGGCGAAGCTCGGCCAACCCGAGATCTCGATCGGAGTCATCCCGGGCTGGGGCGGGACCCAGCGCCTCGCGCGCATCGCCGGCGTCAGCCTGGCGAAGGAGCTGATCTTCACCGGCCGAATGGTCGACGCGGAGGAGGCCCTTCGCCGTCTTCTCGTGCAGGCCGTCTTCCAGCCCGGCGAGCTGATGGAGCGGACGCTGGAGCTCGCCCGGTCGCTGGCAGCCCGAAGCTCCCTGGCGCTGGCGGCCGCCAAGGCATCCGTGAACCGGGCACTCCAGGGCGAGCTCGAGCAGGATTTGGCGGCCGAGGCGGAGGAGTTCGGCAAGCTCTTCGCGAGCGAGGATCAGAAGGAGGGAATGCGCGCGTTCGTCGAGAAGCGCGAGCCCCGCTTCACCGGGCGCTGATTAGACGCCTGATCGCTAGCGGAGGGTGGCGCCGAGCACGATCTGGGCGGCGGAGAGAACGCCGTCCTTGCCGAGCTGGACGTCGAGAGACGATTCGACCGGCTGGGTCAGGACGGTGGCGGCCTGTCCCTTCTTCGCGTCGGTCAGCGCAACCTGGCCGCCCGCCAGGCCGTTGGGCAAGGTTCGCTGGACCAGCGCATCGGGCGGCACGGAAAGGACGATCGGCCTCGCGAGCTTTGTCAGCACGGTCGATCCGGGGAGCACTCGCAGGGTGTCCACCTTCAGTCTCAGCTGACCCGGGTCGACGCTGAGCACGGAGCCGCTCATCGAGAGGGTGACCGTGGTCTTCGCCGGTGCCACGAAGAGCAGGCGCTGCGCCGTCTGGAGGTACGGGAACGGTGAGACGGCGGCGCCGTCGTTGGGATGCAGCTCGAAGTGCAGGTGCGGCGTCCCGTCGGCGTCACCGGAGTCGCCGACGTACGCGATCGGCTGGCCCGCTTGGACCTTCGCCCCGTCCTTGATCCCGGGCCAGTACGCGACCCCGGGGATGCACCTGCCGCGATTGTCGTTCTTGCGCGTGAGGTCGTTGTTCAAGTGGATGTACAGGTAGGTCGTCCCGCTGGCGCCGTAGAGGTAAAGCATGCAGCCGGCCATCGCCGAGGTCGTCCAGAACTTGATCCGGCCGTCTTCGGTCGCCACCGCCGGCGAGCGCCTCGCCGCCATCAGGTCGTTGCCCTGGTGCGAATGTCCTGCCCGCGGTTCGCCGAAGTCGTCCCGATAGTCGACGGCCCCGACGACCGGGAAGACGAGTTGCGGGACGGAGCTCACCCTCGGTTTCGCGAACGGGGCGGCGACCGAGGCAGGGCGTGCGGCGGCCGATCCGGCGGTGAGGCCGATCACAGCTAGGAGCAAAACTCCTCGGGCTGTCGTCCGGTGGCTTCGGATGAAGGGCTCCAGCAGAGCTCCGGTTCGCGCTCGAAGGTCAAGACCCTAGCACCTGTTTCGGCCCGGGCCGAAACGGTCACCTCGTTAGAGTTGCGCGGCCGATGAAGATCGTCGTCTGCGTGAAACAGGTCCCCGACGCTGCCGCGGCGAAGCGGATCGACCCCGGGACCAAGCGTCTCGACCGCGCCGGCGAGGGCGCGCTCAACGCCTTCGACGCGAATGCGGTCGAGGAGGCCCTCCGGATCAAGGACCAGACCGGTGAGGGAGAGGTCGTCCTCCTCTCGATGGGCCCCGCCAAGGCGCAGGATGCGCTCCGCAAGGCGCTCGCGATGGGCGCCGATCGCGCCGTGCTCGTCTCCGATGACGCAGCTGCCGGGTCGGACCTCGTGGCGACGAGCCGCGTGCTTGCCGCGGCCCTCGAGCGCGAAAGCGCCGATCTCGTCCTCTTCGGCCAGCAGTCGAGCGACGCCGACGGCGCCGTCCTCTGGGCGGCGGTCGCGGACCGTCTGCGCCGGCCGTACATCTCGCAGGTCGCCGCACTCACGCTCGCCGACGGCAACGTTCGCGGCAAACGGCAGACCGAGTTCGGCTACGACGTAATCGAGGCCCCGCTGCCGGCGGTCGTCGCCGTCTCGGACGCGATCAACGAGCCGCGCTACCCCTCGCTGAAGGGGATTATGGGCGCGAAGTCGAAGCCGCAGGAGGTCCTGGGTCTCGGCGATCTGGGGGTGAGCGGCGACAAGGCCGGGGAGGCGGGTTCGCGAACGGAGGTCTACGAGCTCGGAACGCCGCCGGAGCGCGGCGACTCGCGGAAGATCGAGGACGACGGGAGCGCCGCGCAGGCGATTCTCGACTTCCTCGTGGAGAGGAGGCTGCTGTGAGTACCCTCGTGTTTCTAGAGCATCACGAGGGACAGCTTCAGAAGGGCTCGCTCGGCGTGCTCGGCAAGGCGGCGACGCTCGGTGACGAGGACGTTGCGGGCGTCCTGCTCGGATCCGGCGTGCGCGGGCTCGCAGCCGAGGCGGGGAAGTTCGGCGCCGCCCGGGTCTTCGTTGCCGACGACGAGCGCCTCGACGCTCCGCTGCCGCAACCTCGGGCCGACGCGATCGCGCAGCTCGTTCGCGAGCACGGCTTCG
Source organism: Gaiellales bacterium (assembly GCA_038237665.1). Classification (GTDB taxonomy): domain Bacteria; phylum Actinomycetota; class Thermoleophilia; order Gaiellales; family Gaiellaceae; genus JBBRYK01. Next base: position 9,914 of record JBBRYK010000027.1, read on the forward strand.
GCACCGTCCTGTTCGGTGCATCCGTGCTCGCCGCCGACGTCGCTTCGTCGCTCGCCGCCCGCCTCGACGCCGGCCTGAACTGGGATCTCACGGACATCGTCAGCCAGGACGGCCGTCTGGTCGGCAAGCGTCCGGCGCTCCAGGACTCCGTCTACGTCGACGTGGGCTGGAAGAGCGAGCCCCGGATCGCGTTGATCCGGTCGGGGTCGTTCGACCCTGCGGAGACTGGCGGCGAGGCCGATGTCGTCGACTTCGATCCCGTGCTCGAGGACTTCTCGCTCCAGGCGACGATGGTCGAGCAGGCGCACGAGGAGTCCGAAGGCCCGTCCATCGAGGACGCGGAGATCATCGTCGCGGGCGGCCGCGGCCTCGGCGGGCCGGAGAACTTCACGCTCGTCGAGGAGCTCGCGAAGGCGCTCGGCGGGGCGGTCGGGGCGACTCGCGCCGTCGTCGACGCGGGCTGGTACCCGTACGCGACTCAGGTCGGACAGACGGGGAAGACGGTCTCGCCGAAGCTCTACATCGCCTGCGGGATCTCCGGGGCGATCCAGCACAAGGTCGGCATGCAGAGCGCAAACGTGATCGTCGCGATCAACAAGGACGGCAACGCCCCGATCTTCGAGTTCTCCGATCTCGGCGTGGTCGGCGACCTGCATCAGATCGTCCCCAAGCTGACCGAGCTCGTGCGGGCACGGCGTGCCGGCTAGACCGGCCGACTACCCACCGCCGTTCTCGGCGTCGGAGGCGATCGGCGCGCCGAGCGACCCCGAGCCGATCGAGGTCGGGGTCGCGATCGTCGGCGCCGGGCCCGCTGGTCTCGCCTGCGCGATCCGCCTCGGCCAGCTGCTCGAGGAGGCGCCCGCGCTGCGGGAACGGCTCGGCGACGTGCCGGTAGCCGTGATCGAGAAGGGCAGGCAGCCCGGCTCCCACCTCCTCTCCGGCGCCGTCGTGAACCCGCGCGGGCTGCGGCGCCTGTTCAAGGGACGGGTCCGGACGAGCGAGATGCCCTTCTACGGTCCGGTCGAGCACGAGTCCGTCTACTTCCTCACCGGCGGAGGCGCCCTTCGCATCCCGACTCCCCCGACGATGAAGAACGAGGGAAACTTCGTCGCGTCGCTCTCGCAGCTCGGCCGGTGGCTCGCCGAACAGGCCGAGGCGGCCGGCGCGATGATCCTGCCGGAGACGGCGGCGGCGAAGCTGCTAGTGGGCGACGGCCGGGTCCGCGGGATCCGCACCGGCGACAAGGGCCGCGGGCGGCAGGGCGAGGAGCTCGGCAACTTCGAACCCGGCTCCGACGTCGTCGCGCGCGTCACCGTCCTTGCGGAAGGGACTCAGGGCCATCTGACCGGCGCGGCAATCGAGCGTTTCGCTCTGCAGGGCGAGAACCCGCAGGTCTGGGCGCTCGGGGTGAAGGAGGTCTGGAAGGTCGCGAAGCCGCTCGACCGGCTCATCCACACGATGGGCTGGCCGCTCCGCCCGCAGGCGAAGTACCGCGAGTTCGGAGGCTCGTTCATCTACCCGATGGGCGAGGACATGGTCACCGTCGGGATGGTCGTCGGGCTCGATTACCGCGACGTGGAGCTCTCCGTCCACGACCTGCTGCAGGAGCTGAAGACGCATCGGCTGGTGCGGAAGATCCTCGAAGGGGGTGAGCGTGTCGCCTGGGGCGCTAAGACGATCCCCGAGGGCGGGCTGCTGGCCGTGCCAAAGCGGCTCCATGCCCCGGGTCTCCTGCTGGTCGGTGACGGCGCTGGCCTTGTCAACGTTCCGGCGCTGAAAGGGATCCACTACGCGATCGAGTCGGGCGCGCTTGCAGCCGAGGCCACCTTTGCGGCGCTTCAGCCCGGCGAGGCGGCGGGACGTCGCGGCGCGCTCGCGCCGTACCAGCAGGCGCTCGAGCAGAGCTTCGTCTGGAAGGACCTGTACGAGGTGCGGAACATGCGCCAGGCCTTCGGACGGGGCTTCTTCGTCGGTGGAGCGCTCGCGGGTGCGATGACGGCCTCGAAGGGGCGGTTCCCACCGAGGGACCTGCCGACCGAGCGCGACGCGGACCAGGAGCTGCTCCGGACCGACCGGGCCTCCCGGTATCCCGCCCCGGACGGCAAGCTCGTCTTCGACAAGCTCTCCTCGGTCTTCGCCTCGGGCAACCGGACGCGCGACGATCAGCCGAGCCACATCCGGATCCAGACGCATGTGCCGCGCGACCTTGGGGAGATGTGGGCGCGAATGTGCCCCGCGCAGGTCTACGAGGTCTCGGGCGACGGGGCCGAGGTCGACGTCGAGGTGACGCCCTCAAACTGCGTCCAGTGCGGCGCGATCACCGCGAAGGGCGGACGGCTGACCCCGCCCGAGGGCGGATCCGGGCCCGAGTACACGCTGACGTAGCCAATCCGCCTCGCCCGTAACCCGATCCCGCTCCGCACGGTGCCTGCCCGGTATGCACGCGCGCCACGACGATCGGCGTCGAGGCTGCCGCGGCCGCGACAACTGCCAGGGCCAGGCCGGCGGCGACGATGACGCGCATGGGGCGGTTATCCGTGTGGAAACTGTAAAGCTCACGCCGTGCCGCTCTCCCGGGACGACGTGCTCGCCGCCCGCGAGGCGGTGCGAGGGCGGGTGCACCGGACGCCGACGTTCACCTCGGCCACGCTCTCGCGTCAGAGCGCCGCGTCCGTGTTCCTGAAGGCGGAGCTCTTCCAGCGAACCGGATCGTTCAAGGTGCGCGGCGTCCTGAACAAGCTCGGCTCGCTGAGCGCGGAGGAGCGCAGCCGTGGGGTGATCGGCGCGTCGGCCGGCAACCACGCGCAGGCTCTCGCCTATGGCGCGGCCGTTGAGGGCCTCGACTGCCTCGTCGTCATGTGGCAGACGGCGAGCGAGCAGAAGATCGAGGCCACGCGCGGATACGGCGCCGCGGTCGACCTCGAGGCCGAGGGCCCGGCCGTGGTCTTCGACCGCCTCGCCGAGCTGGTCGACGAGACGGGTCGCACGCTCGTCCACCCGTTCGACGATCCGCTCGTTGCGGCCGGGCAGGGAACGGTCGCACTCGAGCTCGCGGAGGATGTACCCGGACTGGACACGATCGTCGTTCCCGTCGGCGGCGGCGGGCTTCTGACCGGCATCGCAGCCGGGTTCGATGGACGGATCGTCGCGGTGGAGCCGGAGCGGTCCCAGGCGCTTCATGCCGCGCTGGCCGCCGGGTCGCCCGTACCCGTGCCGCCGGAATCGATCGCGGACGGCCTCAACGCGCCTTTCGCCGGCACGCTCGCGCTCGAGGCCTGCCGCGAGCGCGGAATCGAGACCGTGCTGGTGTCGGAGGACGAGATCGCCGACGGGGTTCGGTTCCTCTACGAGCGCGCGAAGCTGGCGTGCGAGGCCGCCGGTGCGGCGGCCACCGCGGGGCTACTGAGCGGCCGGGTGCCCTTTTCCGAGGGGGAGACAATCGGGGTCATTGTCTCGGGAGGCAACATCGCAGCCCAAACCGCCTCTGGTATCCTGGCCGGTCGATGAAGACCGGAATCCATCCCGAATACGTCCTCGCCACGGTTCGTTGCTCCTGCGGCAACGAGTTTCAGACGAGGTCGACGAAGCCCGACTTGCACGTCGAGATCTGCTCGAACTGCCACCCGTTCTACACGGGCAAGCAGAAGCTGGTCGACACCGGCGGGCGAGTCGAGCGCTTCCAGCGGCGCCTCGAGCGCGCTCAGCCTCGGCGCGGCTAGCGCCTTCCTGTGAGCACAGCAATCGGAGGACAGGCCGTCCTCGAGGGCGTGATGATGCGTGGCCCGTCCACCTGGGCGGTGGCCGTGCGCAAGCCGGACGGCAAGATCGCGCAGGTCTGCCGGCCGATCGTCTCGCCGATGGCCCGGCACCGCATCTTCCGGCTGCCGGTGATCCGCGGGATCATCGCGCTGGGCGAGTCGCTCGCGATCGGGTTTCGCGCTCTCGCGATCTCGGCCAACTACGCCGCGCAAGCCGACGACGAGGAAGGCCAGGAGGTCAAGACCGAGCTGACGCGCGGGCAGCTGATCTTCGCGTTCGCGATCGCAATCGGCTTCGCGGTCCTCCTGTTCAAGGTCGGTCCCGCGCTGATCACGAACTGGATCGGAATCAAGGCGGGCTGGTTCGTGATCGTCGAGGGCGCGATCCGGGTGACGGTCTTCATCGTCTACCTGGCGCTGATCTCGCTCCTGCCCGACCTGCGCCGCGTGTTCCAGTACCACGCCGCCGAGCACAAAGCGATCAACGCCTATGAGGCAGGCGAGCCGCTGGAGCCCGAGCGCGTACAGCGCTTCAGCCTCATTCACCCCCGCTGCGGGACCGCGTTCCTGCTCTGGGTGATGGTGATCGCGATCTTCGTCTTCGCGTTCTTCGGGCGGCCGGCCTGGTACTGGCTGATCGCGACGCGGATCCTGCTCCTGCCGGTGATCGCGGGAATCGCGTACGAGCTGATTCGCTTCGCCGGAAAGCACACAGGGAACAGGCTCCTGATGGCGCTGCTCGCGCCCGGCCTCTGGCTCCAACGGCTGACCACGCGCGAGCCCACGCTCGACCAGCTCGAGGTCTCGATTCAGGCGTTGAGAGAAGTGTTGGAGCGGGAAGGTCGTTCGGTTCCCGCGGAACGTGTCGAAGTCATGGCCTGAGGAGGTAGACATGGCGCAGCGGCGGGCAGAGGTGGTCTGGCAGGGCGATCTGATGAGCGGCAGCGGCCGCATCGACAGCGTCGGCTCCGGGGCGATCGGCGGCCTAGAGGTCACGTGGGCCGCACGCTCGGAAGATGATTCGGCCGGCAAGACGAGCCCGGAGGAACTGATCGCCGCCGCCCATGCTGCGTGCTTTTCGATGGCGCTCTCGCACGGGCTCGCCCAGGCGGGGCATCCGCCGGAGGAGCTTCGCGTCAGCGCCGAATCGACCTTCGTCCCGGGAACGGGCATCACGAAGATGGCGCTGTCCGTCGTCGGTCGCGTGCCGGGGCTGGACGAGGAAGGATTCCGGCAGGCTGCCGAGGAGGCGAAGGACGGCTGTCCGGTCTCGGGTGCGCTCAAGGGCAACGTCGAGATCACGCTCGACGCCCGGCTCGATTCAGACTCCGCCGCGTAGCGGCTTCCGCTCCACGGCCAGTCTTCTGCTCTCTCGCAGAGTCCGGCGCGGACGGGGTTGTCGAAAACGTACGCGACGACCTCGGCAAAGTATTCGTCGGTCTCGATGACGCGCGCGCCGAAGCGGCTGCCGAACACGTGGCCCCTGCGCCCGTACTTGGCGTTGTAGCCCATCGCGTAGCGCCCGTTCAGGAACTGCATGCCGTCCGAAAGCTGCGCGCGGGTGCATTCGACGACGAGGTGATAGTGCGTCCCCATCAGACAGAAGACATGGACGCGCCAGTGAAATCGCCGAACCGTAAGCGCGAAGAGGGCGAGGAAGAAGCGGAAGTCGTCCTCGTCGAGGTAGAGCACGGTGTCGGCGACGGCGCCCGCGAAGGCGTGGTAGATGCCGTCCGGGAGCTGGGTACGTGGGATCCGCGCCATGGGATCGACGGTAGCCGCCGCCCAAGCCAAAAACGGCCCTGTGGGCAGATCGGCTCACTCTCTTGACAAAGGCCGTGTCCCAAACCGCCACGACCAGCGCCAGGCCCCGGACGCGGCTCCTCAGGCCGTGTCGTCAGCTGCCACGGCCAGGGCCTGGCCCTGGACGCGGCCGTTCGGGCCGTGTCGCAAGGGGTTAGTCGTAGATCGCGAGCCCGGTCGCCGGGTCGAAGAAATGCAGGCGCTCGGTGGCAAGCGCGAGGTCTAGGCGCTCGCCTTCTCGGGCCTGCGTCTCGCGATCGAGGCGAGCGATGAACGGCACGCCGTGCCGGCTTCGCTCGTGGACGGCGCCGGCGACGTCCTCCTCCTCCATCGCCTCCAGCACCTCGGGGGTCTCGACTGCATCGCCCTCGACGGCGAAGTGGACGATGACCTCGGAGCCCATGTCCTCGCGGATGTCGACCTCGATCCCGAGCGTGCCGGCTCCTGGCGCCGCGTGCGCGAGCGATGCGTCCTCCAGGTCCTCGGGCCGGATGCCGATCACGATCTGCTGCCCCTCGTAGCGCTTCAGCCCCGGTCGCGCCGCGAGGCTCCGGTCCGGGACGGTCACCTCGTGATCGCCGAAGCGAGCCGTCGTCTTTCCGTCGCTCCCGCCGAGGTCGGCGCGCACCAGGTTCATCGCGGGCGAGCCGATGAACTCGGCCACGAACAGATTGATCGGCCGGTCGTAGAGCTCTTGCGGCGATGCCACCTGCTGGAGGTGCCCGCCGCGCATCACCGCGACGCGGTCGCCCATCGTCATCGCCTCGACCTGGTCGTGCGTGACGTAGATCGTCGTCACGGCCAGGTCGCGCTGGATCCGGGAGATCTCGGCGCGCATCTCGACCCGCAGCTTCGCGTCCAGGTTGGAGAGCGGCTCGTCCATGAGGAAGGCCTGCGGCTCGCGGACGATCGCGCGGCCCATCGCCACGCGCTGGCGCTGCCCGCCGGAGAGCGTGCGGGGCTTCTTCTTCAGAACTTCGGAGAGGCCGAGGACGCGCGCTGCCCCCGTTACGCGACGCTCGATCTCCGCCTTCGAGATGCCGCGCATCTTCAGCGCGAAACCCATGTTGTCGTAGGCCGACATGTGCGGGTACAGCGCGTAGTTCTGGAAGACCATCGCCACGTCGCGGTCCTTGGGCGGGAGCGAATTCACGACCTCGTCGGCGATTCGCACGGTGCCGTCGGTGATCGGCTCGAGCCCGGCGATCATCCGTAGAGCGGTTGTCTTCCCGCAGCCCGAGGGGCCGACGAAAACGACGAACTCCCCGTCGGCGATCGCGAGGTCCAGCTCAGAGACCGCCCGCGTGCCGTCCGGGTAGACCTTCGTCAGCTGCTCGAGGCGGATCTCAGCCATGCCTTGTGCCCCCTTCTCCGCTGGAATCTAAAGCACCGCGACGTCTCAGCACTTACGATCTGCAACCGTGGCTGTCGTTGCGGGGGGCCTTGCCGCACCGCGCCGGCCCCGCCGGCGCAACCTGCTCGAGGAGCGGCGCTTCCTTGCGCCGGTCCTGATTGCGCCGGCGATCATCTTCGTCGTCCTCGTGGTGGGAGTGCCCCTCGGCTGGGCGATCTACCTGAGCCTGACCGACGCCACCGGGGGGTCGCTGACCGGAAGCTGGGTCGGCTTCGACAACTTCACCCAGGCGTGGGACAACCAGAACTTCCGCAATGCGCTCGAGAACACGCTGATCATCACCTTCGCGGCGCAGGTGGTGGTCGTCGTCGGCGCCGCGATCCTGTCGCACTACCTCGTCCGTGACTTCCGAGGGAAGTGGATCATCCGCTTCCTGATCATGCTCCCGTGGGCGGCGCCGGTTTCCCTGGCCGCGATCGGCTGGCTCTGGATCTTCGACTCGCTCTTCAGCATCATCAACTGGACCCTCAGGCAGCTGCACCTGATCGATGCCACCTGCTGGGTGTTCAGCGTCCACGGGTGCAGCGCCGCCAATCCGCCACAGTGGCGCGGCCAGACGACCCTGGCGATGTTCTCGCTGATCATGGTCCACGCCTGGCGGATCCTCCCGTTCGCGGTCGTGATCTTCATCGCCGGCCTCGCCTCGATTCCGACCGAGGTCGACGATGCCGCGAAGATCGACGGCGCCACCGGCCTCCGGAAGCTGCGCTACGTGACGTTGCCCCTCCAGCTTCCGATCGCGCTCGTTGCCGTCCTCTTCGGGATCGTCTTCACCGCCGGCGACTTCGCTGTGGTCTACATCCTCACAGGCGGCGGCCCGTTCAACTCGACCCAGGTCTTGCCAACCTGGGCAGAGACGATCGGGATCGAGTCGAGCCGCGTCGGCGCCGGAGCGGCGATCTCGCTCTACCTGTTCCCGCTTCTCCTCGTCGTCACGATCCTGATGCTCTTCTTCGCGCGCCGGGCGCAGGTGACGTAGTGGAAGTCCTGCGACTCATGTGGCGGAAGTCCGGGACGTACTTCGTCGTAGGCCCCTTCGCGATCCTCCTCGCCTTCCCGTTCTACTGGATGCTGACGACGATGTTCAAGCGCGATCTCGACCTCTACAACGCGAACAACGTCCCCTACGTCTACAACCCGGTGCACTGGGAGTTCTGGCGCTCCGCGACGACGAAGCACGTCACGTTCCTCTTCGAGCACACCGACTACCCGCGGTGGCTTGCGAACACGGCATTCGTCGGTGCCGTCGTGGTCGCGATCACGCTCGTCTTCGCTCTGCCCGCCGGCTATTCGCTTGCTCGGCTCTCGGGCAGTTGGGGGCAGAGCGCCGGCGTCGGCATCTTCCTGGTGTACCTGGTACCGCCGACGCTCCTTTTCCTGCCGCTCTCCCGTCTGATCGCGGAGCTTGGTCTGCGGAACACGCTGTGGTCTCTGATTCTGGTGTACCCGTCATTCACGATTCCCTTCGCGACCTGGCTCTTGATGGGCTTTTTCAAGACGATCCCGCAGGAACTCGAGGACGCGGCGCTGGTCGACGGCTGCTCGCGGCTCCGCGCGCTCTGGCGGATCGTCTTTCCGGTGTCGCTGCCCGGGATCCTGACCGTGGTCATCTTCGCGTTCTCGCTCTGCGTCAACGAGTTCATCTACGCCTTTACGTTCACGTACTCGACGACCGAGCGAACGATCTCGGCCGGGGTTCCGAACGAGCTGATCCGCGGCGACGTCTTCTTCTGGCAGTCCTTGATGGCGGCTGCGCTGATCCCGAGCATTCCGCTGGCGCTGCTCTACAACAGCTTCCTCGACCGCTTCATCAAGGGATTCACGGGTGGTGCCTTCAGGTAAGAGGCAACGGAAAGGAGGACGGTATGGCGGAAGCTCAAGCGAAGGACGAGCTCAAGTCGGTGGCCTCGAGGCTAACCAGGCGTGAGCTGGTCAGGCGAGGCGCAGCGGGTGCGTTTGCAGTCAGCATGTTCGGCGGGCTGGCGGAGAAATCATTCGGGTTCGCCGGGCCGCTCAAGTACGCGAACCGGCACCTGAAGGGCGACCTCAAGATCATGCAGTGGGCGCACTTCGTGCCCGACTACGACAAGTGGCTCGACGGTACGTACATCAAGCAGTGGGGCGAGAAGAACGACGTCCAGGTCAAGGTCGACCACATCAACAACGCGCTCCTGCCGGCCACGGCCGCATCGGAGGTGGCCGCCCAGAGCGGGCACGACCTGTTCCAGTTCCTGTTCCCGCCGGCGGCACTCGAGCAGCAGACGATCCCCCTGAACGACGTCGTCCAGGAGGTCACCAAGAAGCTCGGGAAGATGACCGACGTCGCGTACAAGTCGAGCTACAACCCGAAGACGAAGCGGTACTTCGGGTTCGCCGACAACTATGTCCCCGACCCGATCCACTACCGCCGCAGCATCTGGTTCAACGCGGGCATCGCACCGAACACCTGGGACAACGTGCGCAAGGCGGCGGCCAAGCTGAAGGCCGCGGGACACCCCGTCGGGCTCGGGATGTCGCAAGAGCTCGACTCGAACATGTTCCTGATGTCGCTCCTCTACTGCTACGGGGCGGCGTTGCAGACCGAGGACAACAAGCCGAACATCAACACGAAGGCGACCGTCGAGGCCCTGAAGGTGATGCGGGAAATCTTCCAGCAGGGTGAGTCGGACGAGGTCTTCGCCTGGACGGCCGCGTCGAACAACCAGGCCTTCCTCGCGGGGAGGCTTTCGCTCACGATGAACGCGATCTCGATCGCGCGCTCGGCCGAGGACTCCGGGAACACGGCGCTTTCGGACGACACGTGGATCGCCCCGATCCCACGCGGACCGGGTAGGCGGCTCGGGAACGAGCACGTCATGGGCGTCTTCTTCGTGTGGAAGTTCGCCCAGAACAAGGACGCCGCGAAGAAGTACCTGATCGACCAGCAGCTGGCCTACCGGGATCACTTCATCAACAGCAAGTTCTACAACTTCCCCGCCTGGACGAACGCGGTCAAGGGCGGGTTCAAGACCATCCACAAGCTGGCCGCAGCGGACAAGCACAAGCCGCTCGGCAAGTACACGGTCCTGACCACCATCGCCGAGAAGTACACGACCAACGTCGGCTACCCCGGCTTTGGGAACGCGGCGGTCGGCGACATCTTCAACCAGGGTCTGATCCCGCAGATGTTCGCGCAGGTGGCGCAGGGCAAGATGTCGCCCGAGGACGCGGCCAAGTCGATGCAGGGCCAGTTCAAGACGATCTACGACAAGTGGCGGGCGCAGAAGCTGATCTGACGCGCGCGTGAGCGGGGGCCTCGGTCGCGGGGCCCCCGCCACTATCCTCACCGGCATGGCCGCGATCAATGATCTCGTCGCCGAGCTCGAGCGCTCCCACGGTGAAACGCAGGCGCGGATGTCGGACCCTGCCGTCTACAACGACCACAAGGAGGCGGCGGAAGTCGGGCGCCGGCTGAAGGAGCTCGAGGGGCCCTACAAGCTGGCTCGTGAATGGCGGGAGGTCAACGCCGACCTCGAGGCTGCGCGCGGGGACGCCGAACTGACCGAGCTCGTTCCGGCGCTCGAGGAGCGTTTGACCGGCCTCGAAGAGGAGCTCAAGCTCGCCCTCGCGCCGACCGACCCGGCCGACCGGAAGGACGTGATCGTGGAGATCCGGCAGGGAGTGGGGGGCGACGAGGCGGCGCTCTGGGCGGGAGACCTGTACCGCATGCTCACCCGCTACGCCGAGCGGCGCGGGTTCAAGGTCGAGCAGCTCTCGGCGAGCGAGAGCGACGGGGCCGGGATCAAGGAGGCCGTGTTCGCGGTCAAGGGCGACGGCGCCTATTCGATCTTTAAGTGGGAGGGCGGCACCCACCGGGTCCAGCGTGTGCCCGAGACGGAGTCCCAGGGGCGCATCCACACTTCGACCGCGACGGTTGCGGTGATGCCCGAGGCGGAGGAGGTCGAGGTCGACATCGACCCGAACGACCTGAAGGTGGACGTCTACCGGTCGACCGGGCCCGGCGGCCAGAGCGTCAACACGACCGACTCCGCTGTTCGGATCACCCACCTTCCGACCGGCCTCGTGGTCGCGATGCAGGACGAGAAGTCGCAGCTCCAGAACAAGACGAAAGCGCTGCGCGTCCTGCGTGCCCGCCTCTACGAGCTCGAACGCGAGCGCCAGCAGGCGGAGCTCTCGGCACAGCGCCGGTCGCAGATCGGTTCAGGCGAGCGCGCGGAGAAGATCCGGACCTACAACTTCCCGGAGAACCGGCTCACCGATCACCGGATCAAGTTGACCGTGCACCGGCTCGATTCGATCCTCCAGGGGGACCTCGACGACTTCACCGAGGCCCTGGACGCCGAGGCTCGCCGCCGCGCCCTGGAATGACGCTTGGCGACGTGCTGCAGCGCTCCACGGCCTTCCTTGCGGAGCGCGACGTGGAGACGCCGCGACTCGACGCGGAGCTCCTGCTCGGCAAGGCACTCGGGCTCACTCGGCTCCAGCTCTACCTCGAGCACGACCGGCCGCTCGCTCCTGACGAGCTCGCTGCATGCCGGGAGCTCGTGGCGCGTCGCGGCAAGCGGGAGCCAACTGCCTACATTCTCGGCGAGTGGGGCTTCAGACGACTTACGCTCGCCGTCGACGGCCGCGCGCTGGTGCCGCGGCCCGAGACCGAAATCGTCGTCGAGCGTTGCCTCGAGCTGCTCGCTGGGCTGGTCGAGCCGCGGATTCTGGACGTCGGCACCGGTTCCGGCTCGATCGCCCTTGCGCTCGCCGACGAGAAGCCCGACGCGCGGGTGACCGGGCTCGACGTGTCGCCTGACGCCATCGAGCTGGCGCGCGAGAATGCCCTCCGGACGGGCCTCGACGCCCGCGTCCAGTTCGTCGAGGGCGACTTCCACTCGGGGCTTCCCGACGGCCCGTACGAGCTCGTCGTTTCGAACCCGCCCTACGTCGCCGAGGAGGAGTTGGCGAAGGCGCAGGCCGAGGTGCGCGACTGGGAACCGCGTACAGCGCTCGTCGGGGGCTGTCGTGATGCAGAGGCCGTCGCGGCCGCCGCCGCCGCCGTGCTCGTCCCGGGCGGCGCGCTGGTGCTGGAGACCGCGGAGCACCGTGCACACGACGTCGCTCGAATCCTGCGAGCGCTCGGCTACGAGGGCGTGGCCGTCTCGGCGGATCTCACCGGCCGTCCGAGAGTTGTCCAGGGGAGCCTCGCGCAGCTTTAATCAGGTCGTGAGCAGCGCCGCATCGAGCTCAGCGGTCGACGCTGCGATCGCAGCGATCCACGAGGGACAGCCCGTCGTGTTGCCGACCGATACCGTGTACGGCCTGTGCGCTAGCCCCTACCGCGAGGAGACGGCGCGGTGGCTCTTCCGCCTGAAGGGTCGTGACGAGTCGGCGCCGACGGCTCTCATCTGCAGCGATCTGGACATGCTCTTCGAGTGCGTGCCGGAGCTTCGCGGCCGGTCGGGCCGAGTGGCGCGGGCCATGCTGCCGGGGCACTTCACGCTGATCTTTCCGAACCCTGCGCGACGCTACCCCTGGCTAACGGGGTCATCGCCCGACACGATCGGGGTGCGCGTGCCCGAGCTGCCGGAGCCGTCGAGGACGATTCTCGACCGAGTCGGTGCGGTGATCGGAACGAGCGCGAACTTCCCCGGCGGGCAGGACCCACGCCGCCTCGAGGATGTGCCGGACGAGATTCGCGCGGGGTGCGCCGTGGTCATCGACGGTGGCGAGCTTTCGGGAACCCCGTCGACGGTCGTCGACCTGACGGGCTCGGAGCCGCGGGTGCTGCGGGACGGAGCCGTTCCTGCCGCAGAGGCCCTTGCCCGCGCGGCGCAGGCCCTCTCATCACCCTGACGCACAAGATGCCCGATCGGAAATTCCCGGTTGCCGCCGCTGGCCCAGACCCGGCGCAGGATCAGCCGCGCCGAAGCGCCAATTTCCGATCAGACATCTAGCATCCTTCGGGAACTCCCGAGGAGGAGCCATGCCCGTCGCGCAGGAAACGCTCGCCCAACTCCGCACCGCCGGCCTGTCCGAGGTCGATCCCGCCATCGCCGCCCTGCTCGGCCGTGAGTTCGAGCGGCAGCGGGGCCAGATCGAGTTGATTGCGTCCGAGAACTTCACCTGGCCCAGCGTGCTCGAAGCCATCGGCTCGACGCCGACGAACAAGTACGCGGAGGGCTATCCGGGCCGCCGTTACTACGGCGGCTGTGAGGTGGTCGACGAGATCGAGCAAACCGCGATCGACCGCGCCAAGGAGCTCTTCGGCGCCGAGCACGCCAACGTGCAACCGCACGCCGGCGCGCCGGCCAACATGGCCGCATACGCCGCGGTGCTGGAGCACGGTGACACGATCCTCTCGCTGTCGCTCGACCACGGTGGCCATCTCACCCACGGCCTCAAGGTCAACTTCTCTGGTCGTCAGTACACGATCGCCCACTACGGAGTCAGCCGGGAGACGATGGTCGTCGACTACGACGACGTGCTCGAACTGGCGAAGGAGCACCGGCCGAAGCTGATCATCTGCGGCGGCTCGGCCTACCCGCGGACCGTCGAGGCCGACCGCTTCCGCGAGATCGCCGACGAGGTCGATGCCTATCTGCTCTGCGACATGGCCCACTTCGCCGGGCTCGTCGCGGCCGGCCTCCACCCGAATCCGGTTCCGCATTGCGACTTCGTCACCTCGACCACCCACAAGACCCTGGCCGGCCCGCGCGCCGGTTTCGTCCTCTGCAAGGAAGTGCACGCGAAGGACGTCGACCGCGCGGTCTTCCCGGGGCTGCAGGGTGGGCCGCTGATGCACACGATCGCCGCCAAGGCGACGTGCTTCCGGATCGCCGCGACCGAGGCCTTCCGCGACTATCAGCGCCAGGTCAGAGCCAACGCCGACATGCTGGCCGAGACGCTGGTCGACGGCGGGCTCGACGTGCTGACGGGGGGCACGGATACGCACCTCCTGCTGATCGACCTGCGCGACTCGGAGTGGGACGGCAAGCAGGCGCAGGACCGGCTCGACGAGGTCAAGATCACCGTCAACCGCAATACCGTGCCGTTCGACGAGCGGCCGCCCATGGTCGCCTCCGGTGTTCGCGTCGGAACGCCGGCCTGCACGATGCGCGGCTTCGACGAGGACGACTTCCGCGAGGTGGGTGAGATCATGGCTGCCGCGCTCCGTGACGACGCCGACGTCGACGTACTCCGTGCCCGCGCGGAGTCGCTGTGCGCGAAGCGGCCGTTGTACCCGGGTTTCCGGGGCTTCACGAGCTACGACACATGAGCGCCGAGGCCCAGCAGGCGAGTGGGGCCCGGGTCGTCACTGAGGTCACGCACCCGCTCGTGCAGCACAAGCTCGCGCTCCTGCGCGACCGGCGGACGAGCACGGCCGACTTCCGCCGCCTCGTCAACGAGATCACGACCCTGTTGACGTACGAGGCAACGAAGGAGTTTCCAACCGAGGAGGTGCGGGTCGAGACGCCACTCGAGTGGACGACGGTCCACCGCATCTCGGGCAAGAAGGTGGCGGTCTGTCCCGTACTGCGCGCCGGGATGGGGATGCTCGACGGCGTGCTCTCGCTCGTCTCGGGCGCCCGGGTGGGCTTCATCGGCCTCTACCGGAACGAGGAGACGCTCGAAGCGGTCGAGTACTTCGTCAAGTTCCCGCGCGACCTGTCTGTGCGGGATGCGATCATCCTCGACCCGATGCTCGCGACCGGAAACTCGAGCGCCGCCGCCGTCACGGCGGTCAAAGGCGCGGGAGCGCGGGCGATCACGCTCATCTGCCTGGTGGCGGCGCCGGAGGGCATCAAACGCCTCCACGACGAGCATCCGGACGTGCACATCGTCTGTGCGTCGGTCGACCGTGCGCTGAACGAGCGGGGCTACATCGTCCCGGGCCTCGGTGACGCCGGCGACCGGCTCTACGGGACGAAGTGATCCACACCCTGCGAGAGAATCTGCAGGTGCTCTACGGAGCGGGGGTCGCCCTCGTCATCGTGGTGCTGCTCACGCCCGCCGTCGGCGGGATGGCGCGAATCCTCGGCGTCGTCGACCCACCCGCGGAGCGGCGGCTGAATCGGCGACCCGTGCCGCGGCTGGGAGGGCTCGCGCTCTTCTTCGGGATCTTCATTCCGGCGCTCGCCTTCCTGAAGATCGGGCACGAGACGCAAGGGCTCCTGCTCGGCGCCGCCGTCGCCACGACGGTCGGGGCGATCGACGACTTCCGCGGGCTCAGGTGGTGGGGGAAGCTCGGCGGTCAGGCGGCCGCCGCGACGATCCCGGTCGGTTTCGGGATCTGGGTGCACAACTTCACCTTCCCGCTCGTCGGTGCGCACGCGCTGCCGAAGTGGGCGGGGATGCCGCTCTCGGTGCTCTGGATCATCGCGATCATGAACATGGTCAACTTCCTGGACGGGCTCGACGGGCTCGCTGCAGGAGTCTCGGCCATCTCGGCCGGGACCTTCTGCGTGATCGCCCTCTCGCTCGCCCGGCCCGCGCCGACGGTCCAGGCGGCGATCCTCTCGGCGATCGTGGTCGGCGCCTGCGTCGGATTCCTGCGCCACAACTTCTACCCGGCACGAATCTTCATGGGTGACTCGGGCTCGTTGCTCCTCGGGTTCGTCCTGGCGACGATCCCGCTCCAGGGCCTCCTGAAAACCGCGTCGATCGTCACGCTGCTCCTGCCGCTCGCGGTGCTCGCTGTGCCCATTCTGGACACGTCCTTCGTGGTGGCGCGCCGGCTCAAGTACCGGCAGCCGATCTACGTGGCCGACCGACAGCACCTCCATCACCGCTTCGTCAAGATCGGCTTCTCGCAGCGTCGCACGGCGGTGTACATCTGGGCCTGGTCGGCAACACTAGCCGCCGTTGCGCTCGCCGAGCGCTTCCTGCGCCCGCATGCCCACGGCGACTGGCGTCCATGGCGGACGGTCGTCACCGCAGCATTGGGGCTCGTCGCGGTCGCCGCCTCGGTCTACATGGTCTACCTGCTCGAGATCGTCAAGCTGGCGGGCCTGCGTTCCCGTCGCCTGCGGAGGGCGCCGGAGGCTGTCGAGCGCAAGACCGCTTGAGCTTCGATTTCAACGACGTCAGCTCCGGGACGTTCCCGGGGCTGGTCGGGATCGAGTTCGACGAGGTCGTGCAGGGCGCATCGGTGGCGCGAGTCCGGGTCCGACCGGAGCTCTTGGCCCCGAACGGCTATCTCCACGCCGGGGCGGTCGTCGCCCTAGCCGACACGGTTTGCGGCTACGGCTGCGTCGCGAGCCTGCCGGAGGGCGCCTGGGGCTTCACGACGATCGAGCTGAAGACGAATTTTCTCGGCACGGCTCGTGACGGCGAGCTCCGCTGCGAGGGCCGGCTCATCCACGGCGGCCGGACGACGCAGGTCTGGGACGCCGACGTGAAGGACGAAGCGGGCAAGACCGTCGCGCTCTTCCGCTGCACCCAGCTGCTCCTGCGCTAGACCGGGCGGCGACAAGATCCTGGGCGTAGATCGTCACGCTTTCGGCACTCCTGAGCCATGTCCCCCGAGGCCACGTCCGGGGCCAGGCCCCGGCCGTGTGCGCTCCGGACGCGGCCGCCGCGGGCAGGAAATGACGGCGCAACAAAGTGGCCGGGAAAATGGGTGTTTTCGTCCTGAGAATGCGGTTTTCGCGTGTTACAAGCTGAGGGTCGCTTTGCTATGCTCGGACCGGATGCAGGCCGCCCAGCGATCGTCGTTCCAGCCCGCGGCGGCCGGGGCTCTTCTCGCTTCGGCCACGGCGGCCGGGATCGGGGCAGGCGCCCTCATCGGCTGGGCCTTCGGGAGCGTCGGAATCGGCGTTCTCGGCGGTGCCGTTGCAGGAGTTCCGGCGGGTATCTACGCCGTCTACCGTCACTATCGGGGATTCTTCGCGTGATGGCGGGCGCTCTCTCCACTCCACGTCCCCTGCCGAGCCGGCTCGTGCCGACGATCGCGGCGGGCGGCCTGATCCTGCTCGCGCTCCCGATCTTCCTGATCGCCGGCTGGCGCGTGTCCTCGTGGGGCCTCGCCGCGGTGCTCTGGCTCGCGAGTCAGGGCCTCGGCCTCCTGCTCGGTCGACTTCGGCTCGGGATGAATGCTCTCGCCGCCTCCGGGGTAGTCGCCTTCGGGATGATGTTTCGCGCGATCGCGGTCATGGTCGTTCTCGTTGCGGTCGCCGTGTCCGACGCGAAGCTCGCGCTCGGCGCGGCGCTCCTCTACGCGCTCGCCTACAGCTTCGAGCTCGGGCTTTCGCTCGTGTCGTACTTCGGCGGCCCAAACCGATGAGACGAGCGCTGATCGCCGCGGTCGGCCTGGCGCTGATCCTGCCGGCGCAGGCCTTCGGCGCCGAGGAGTTCGATCCCGCGAAGGAGTTCGAGCTCCATCCCTGGCTCAAGCTCAAGCTCGGCCCGATCGACCTCTCGATCAACAAGGCCGTCGCCTATCTCTGGCTCGGCGCCGTCCTGACGATGGTGCTCGGCGTCCTCGTCATGCGCGTCAAGCTGAGCGTCAAGCCGGACCGGCGCCAGACGTTCGGCGAGACGCTCTACGACGTCGCCCAGACGCAGATCGCCGAGCAGGGCCTGCCCTCGAAGGCGATCGGCCGCTGGTTCCCCTACGTGGCCTCGCTGATGCTCTTCATCTGGGTCGTCAACCTACTGGGCTTCGTCCCGCTGCCTTTGAGCGGCGAGAAGTACCACGGCCTTCCTCTGCTCGGCATCTACGCTGCGACCTCCTCGCTCTCGGTCACGCTGGCGCTCTCGTTCCTGACCTTCGTGTTCACGCACTTCGAGGGCCTCAGATGGAACGGTCCCGTGAAGTACTTCAAGAGCTGGATCCCCGACGCGCCGGGGCCGGCGCTCATCCTGATCGTCCCCATCGAGATCATCTCGCAGTTCATGCGGCTGATCTCGCTGTCAGTCCGACTTTTCGCCAACATGCTCGCAGGCCACATGCTGATCCTGGTCATGATCGGCCTGGTCTTCATCATTCACACGCCGCCGTGGCGCTTCCTCGGGCTCCCGGCGGCGATCGCCTTCTACCTCTTCGAGGTCGTCATCGTCGTCACGATCCAGGCGTTTATCTTCGCTGCCCTGTCAGCCATCTACATCGGCTCGGCGATCGAGCCCGAACACTAAGGAGGCCTACCTTGAGCACCTTCCTGTCCGTCCTCGCGGCCGTCGATCCTCAGACGGCGCAGGGCCAGGCGATCGCCTTCGGCCTCGGCGTCGGCCTCGGGGCCGTCGGCGCAGGCATTGGCATCGGGAACATCTTCGCCTCGATGATCCAGTCGGTCGCCCGCCAGCCGGAGCTCCGCGGCGAACTGCAGGGCCTGATGTGGCTCGGCTTCGCGCTGACCGAGGCGGTCGTCTTCTACGGCCTGCTCGGCGGCCTGCTCGCCTTCGTGCTCGTCAAGTAGATGACTGCTGCGCTGCTCGTAGCCTCGAACGCCCTGATCAGGGTCACACCCGGCCTGATGATCTGGACGATCGTCTCGTTCCTGATCACGCTCTTCGTGCTCAAGCGGTACGCGTTCGGTCCGATCCAGAAGATCATCGACGAACGGCGCGACCGCATCCGCCAGTCGCTCGAGGAGGCCGACCGGGCCCGGGAGGAGGCGCGGAAACTGCTCGAGGAGCACCGCTCGCTGATCGCCGGTGCACGCGCGGATGCCGAGCAGATCCTCACCGAGGCGCGCCGCGTTGCCGACTCGCAGCGCGAACGCATGCGCGAGGAGGTCGAGACGGACCGCCAGCGCAGGCTCGAGGACACGCGGCGGCAGATCGAGGCCGAGACGCAGCGGGCTCTGGCGCAGATCCGCGCAGAGGTCGCCGAGCTGACGCTGATCGCCGCCGAGAAGGTGACCGGGAAGACGCTCGACCAGGCCGACCAGCGCCGCCTGATCGAAGAGGCGATCTCGGAGCTCGACTTCTCGGTGCTGGAGCGGGAGCCGGTCTAGGCGATGAGCGTCGTCCACCGGACGTATGCGCGCGCCCTCTACGAGGTGGCGCAGGAGCGGGGCCGGCTCGAGCAGGTGCGCGAGGACCTGGCCGACTTCGCCGCTGCGATCCGCGACGTTCCCGCGCTGCGCGAGCTTCTTCGCAACCCGCAGCTCGATCCGCGCGTGAAGGCCGCTGCACTCACCGACCTCCTTGGCGGCGCCGACGAGATCGTCCGCAACTTCCTGCTCGTCGTCGCGGAGAAGGGGCGTAGCGCCGAGATCGAGCCGATCGCGGCCGAGTACGAACGCCTGTCCGCGGCCGCGGAGGGCCGGCTGGACGTCGAGCTCACGACCGCCTACGAGCTCTCCGACGACGAGGCCGAGGAGATCGTCGGCCAGATCGCGAAGGCGTCGGGAAGGCCGGTGGAAGCGCAGCGGAAGGTCGATCCGCGGCTGATCGGCGGCGTCGTCCTCCAGGCCGGATCGATGCGCATCGACGCCAGCGTCCGCGGACGGCTGGACCGACTACGACAAGAACTCGCCACCCGAGCCTAAGGAGACACGTTGAAGCTACGTCCAGAGGAAATCACCTCGATCCTCAAGCAGCGCATCGAGGCGTTCGACGTGCAGACCGATCTGGCCGAGGTCGGCACCGTGCTCCAGGTCGGGGACGGCATCGCCCGCATCTACGGCCTCGAGAACGCGGTCGCGGGGGAGATGCTCGAGCTCGAGCACGGGGTGACGGGCATCGCGCTCAACCTCGAAGAGGACAACGTCGGCGTCGCGCTCTTCGGCGAGTGGCAGCTCGTCAAGGAGGGCCAACCCGCGCGCCGGACCGGCCACGTGGCCAGCGTGCCCGTCGGCGAGGAGCTGATCGGCCGCATCGTCGACCCGCTCGGAAATCCGCTCGACGACGGCCCGCGGATCAGCGGCAAGGACCAGCGGCCGCTCGAGGTCAAGGCGCCCGGCGTCGTCGAACGCCAGCCGGTGAAGGAGCCGGTGCAGACCGGCATCAAGGCGATCGATTCGATGATCCCGATCGGACGCGGACAGCGCGAGCTGATCATCGGCGACCGGACGACCGGCAAGACGGCGATCCTCGTCGACACGATCCTGAACCAGCGCGGCCAGGACATGATCTGCATCTACGTCGCGATCGGGCAGAAGGGCTCGACCGTCCGGCAGGTGTACGAACGGCTCAAGGACGCGGGCGCGATGGACTACACGATCATCGTCTCGGCGCCCGCGCACGAGGCTGCGCCGATCAAGTGGATGGCGCCGTTCGCCGGCTGCGCGATGGGCGAGTACTTCCTCTTCGACGGCAAGCACGCGCTCTGCATGTACGACGACCTGTCGAAGCACGCGGATGCGTACCGGCAGATGTCGCTCCTCCTGCGGCGGCCACCGGGCCGTGAGGCGTTCCCGGGCGACGTCTTCTACCTGCACTCGCGGCTGCTCGAGCGGGCCTGCAAGCTCTCCGACGAGAACGGCGGGGGCTCGCTGACCGCGCTGCCGGTAATCGAGACGCAGGCGGGCGACGTCGCGGCCTACATCCCGACGAACGTGATCTCGATCACGGACGGCCAGATCTTCCTCGAGTCCGACCTCTTCTACTCCGGCGTGCGGCCGGCGATCAACGTCGGCATCTCCGTCTCGCGGGTGGGAGGAAACGCGCAGACGAAGGCGATGAAGTCGGTCGCCGGTCGCCTGCGGCTCGACCTGGCCCAGTACCGCGAGCTCGAGGCGTTCGCGCAGTTCGGCTCGGAGCTCGACGAGGCGACGCGGAAGGCGCTCGCGCGCGGCGAGCGGATGGTGGCGACCTTGAACCAGCCGCAGTACCAGCCCTGGCCGATGGAGGAGCAGGTGGTGGCGATCTACGCCGGCACGCAGGGCTACCTCGACACGATCCCCCCGGCCCAGGTGCCGCGCTTCCAGGAGGAGCTGCGCGAGCATCTGCGCGCGGAAGGCTCGATCTATAAGGACCTCGCGGAGAAGAAGGAGCTGACCGAGGAGATCACCAAGCGGCTCGACGCGGAGATCGAGAAGTTCCTGAAGGGGTTCAACGTCGAGGAAGAGGCCTCGCTCCAGGCGTAACGGCATGGCGACCGTTCAGGACCTGAAGCGCCGGATCCGTTCGATCCGGAACACGCGGAAGATCACGAAGGCGATGGAGCTCGTCGCCTCGGCCCGGCTTCGCCGCGCGCAGGCGCGGATCGAGGCGATGCGGCCGTACGCCGAACGGATGCGCGAGTTGATGGTCGGCACGGCGCGTGCGTCGAGCTCCGTGCGCGGGTTGCCGCTGCTCGAGCGTCGAGAGGTGAGCACGGTCGCGATCGTGCTCTTGACCGGCGACCGCGGCCTCGCCGGGGCGTTCAACGCCCAGATCCTGCGGGCGGCGTTCGCGCTCGAGCGGCGTCTGCGCGGCGAGGGCAAGGAGGTCCGCTGGCTCGTCGCGGGGAAGAAGGGCCGCTCGACGCTCGGCTTCCGGCGCTACTCACTCGATCAGTCCTGGATCGGCTTCAGCGACCGCCCGGCATACGCGGACGCCCAGGCGATCGCTCACCGCCTGACCGAGCTGTACGCCGCCCAGGAGATCGACCAGGCGATCGTCATCTACAACGCCTTCGTCTCCCCGCTCGTCCAGCGCGTGACGGAGCAGGAGGTGCTCCCGATCCAGGAGGAGATCCTCGACGCCGGCGCGGAAGAGGAACGCGAAGAGGCCGCGCTCCGCGGCGACTTCATCTACGAGCCCGAGCCGGAGGAGATCCTGGTCCGGCTCCTGCCCGTCTACCTCGAGACCGAGCTGTACCGGGCCCTGCTGGAGTCCGCCGCCTCGGAGCAGGGCGCGCGCATGACGGCGATGCGGAACGCCTCGAAGAACGCCGGGGAGCTGATCGACTCGCTGACCCTGGCCATGAACCGCGCCCGCCAGGCGGCGATCACGCAGGAGCTCCTCGAGGTCGTGGCCGGCGCCGACGCGCTCTCGGGCTAACCAACCGGCCGGGAAGCCGTCTCACGAAGTAACAGGCGGCCTACCGGCCGTTTATGCTTCGCCCCGCGCCGTGTCGACCAAGGAGACACACCCCGAGATCCTCTCCTCCGGAGCCGGACTCGCAGCGGCGATCGCGGTCGAGTCGGGAACGGCGCTCGGCGAATTCGAGCCGGTTCGCGCACGCGGCTACTGGGAGCAGGTGTGGCTCCGGTTCAAGCAGGACAAGGTCGCGATCGCCGGGGGGATCTACATCCTCTTCGTGATCTTCGCCGGCTTCATCGGTGCTCCGATCGCGCAGGCGCTGCTCGGGCACGGCCCGGGCGACCAGTTCACCTACGGCGTCGACCCGAGGTCGTTCCTGCCGGTCGGGCCCCTGACGAACATCTGTATTGCGCCCTACGTGGGGGCTCCGTGCAGCGGGCACACGTTCTTCCTGCTCGGCGGGGACAGCCAGCTCGGGCGCGACGAGTTCCTTCGCCTGCTCTACGGGACGCAGGTCTCGCTCGAGGTGGCGGTTGGAGCGACGCTCGCGAGCATGGCGATCGGCGTGCTCATGGGAGCCACCGCGGGCTACTTCGGCGGCCTGATCGACACGATCATCTCGCGCCTCACCGACATCACGATGGCGTTCCCGATCCTGCTCTTCATCATCGCCCTCGCCTCAACGGCCGGCCCGCGGCTCGACGGGATCACGCTCGGGATCTTCAAGCCGGGTGTGATCACGCTGGTCATCGTCCTGGGGGCCTTCGGCTGGTACTACCCGGCCCGGATCGTGCGGGCCCAGATCCTGTCCTTACGAGAGAAGGAGTTCGTCGAAGCCGCGCGCATGGTGGGCGCCAGCGACGTTCGAATCATCCGCTCCCATCTGCTGCCGCATCTGGTCGCGCCGATCATCGTGCTCTCGACGATCGGTGTCGCCCAGTACATCCTCGCCGAGGCCGGGCTCTCTTTCCTCGGCGTCGGGATCAAGGAGCCCAATGCGAGCTGGGGCAGCCTGCTCTCGTACGGTCCGCAGTACTACACGACCCAGCCCTGGCTGATGGTCTGGCCGGGCGCCGCGGTGCTGTTCGCGACGCTTGCGTTCAACCTGCTCGGCGACGGCATGCGCGACGCGTTCGACCCCCGCGGCACTCGCTAGCCCGCGGGCGATCAGCATCTGGCGACGCTTTTCAAGAACTTCTAACTAAACTGCCGCGCCCTCGTCGTATGGTGCGGGTCGCCATGCATGCGGCTCGAGGGCCGGCGGGTGAGGGAGCCGGTTGTTAATCCAGAAAGGAGTCACATGAGTAGGAGGCTCTGGCTTTCCGCCATGGCTCTGGCAATTGGGGCGAGCTTGCTCGCAGCAGCTGCCTTTGCCGGTGCGGCATCCAGCAAGGCCGTTGCCAAGGGCGGGACGATGAAGATGAACATGTCCGCTACGGACGTCGACTTCACCGACCCGTCCCTCGCTTACGGCACGATCTCTTGGCAGATCGAGTTCGCGACGGCACTGAAGCTCTACAACTATCCCGACAAGGCGCCGCCTCTGGGTGGCAAGCTCCAGCCCGAGGGCGCCGCAGGGTTCCCGACCATCTCCAAGGACGGGAAGACCTACACGATCACCGTCAAGCCCGGGTTCAAGTTCAGCGACGGCAAGCCCGTGACCGCAGCCAACTATGCGTTCGCGATCAACCGCGCCCTGAACCCGACCATGCAGTCCCCGGCGGCACCGTTCATCACGGGGATTGTCGGCGCACAGGCTGTCATCGACAACAAGGCGAAGACGGCATCGGGCGTCACGGTCAAGGGCAACAAGCTGACGATCAAGCTGAC
>JBBRYK010000028.1:0-32738 GCA_038237665.1 Gaiellales bacterium
GCCGCGGCCGGCCCAGACGCGGCGCAGGATCAGCACGTCCGTTCATCGCCCGTAACTCCGTTACGAACGACGAACGGCCGCGGTGCCCTGCTTGGTCTGGACCAGCCGCGCCGAAGCGCCAATTTCCGATCAGACATCTAGCGGCGGATCAGGGTTCACCACGGTCTCGAAGATCGGCAGGATCTCGTCCGCCGGGAGCTGCGCTCGCCGTGCGTGCTCGCGGATGTCGTCGGGGCTCTCCGCCTCGTAGAGGCAGATCGTGCCGAGCGAGCCGTCTTCCTCGCGGAAGAAGTAGCTGCGGATCCAGCGCAGCGTGCCCGCCATCTCGACCTCGCGCGCGTGATTCGAGCGCTCCCCGGCCTCGTCGATCCCTTCCCGCGTGCTCCAGCCGTTTCGCCGCATGATGGCGTACATCTGCATCTCGTCCCTCCCTCCGGTGGGTCTCGGACGGTACTCCCGATCGGCGGCCCTCACAAGCGTCGCGGTCTAGGCGCGGCCGTTCCGGCCCGCGATGTGACCGACGACGTACTCCGCGTCCTCTCCGACTCCGAGGAAGAGCGCGGACTTGCGCTTGTGGAGCCAGTGGAGGCCGACGAAGTACAGACCCGGGAGGTTTGAGACGCCACGTTTGTGCAGCGGCCAGCCCTGCCCGTCGCGTGCCAAGCCCTCGATCCAACGGTGGTCGGGGCGGTAGCCGTTCGCCCACAGGATCGTCCCGACAGCGCTCTCGCGCAAGTCGAGCTTCGCGAGAATCTGGATCGGTTCGTGATCTTCCTCCGGCTCGGCGTAGGCGACGTCCAGGCTCGAAGCCCGAACGTACTCGTCGACCCGTCCCTTGAAGTTCGCCACGAACGCGTCGCCGTTCGCCAGCGCTTCCCCGAGACCGGTGCCGAGCTCGACGACACCGTCGGCTATGCGCTCGACGCGGCCGAGCAGGATGGCCCCGCGGCGTGCGAGCCAGCGTGGGTTGCAGTCGTGGCCTTCGTCGTTTCCGGAGACCGCCGGGTTGCAGCTCAGGCGCGCTGCCGGAGTGGGAAGGACGTCGACGGTGTCGTCGGCGAGCCCTGTCTCGAGCAGCCAGTGCACGAGTTCGCGGCCTCGGTAGCGGCGCGGGAGCCAGGGGCACCGACCCACCGCCAGATAAACGGTCCTTCCGGCTGAGAGCAGCTCATCGGCGATCTGACATCCCGACTGGCCGCTCCCGACGACGAGCACCGAGCCCTTCGGTAGCTGGTCGGGGCGGCGGTACCGGCTCGCGTGCAGCTGGAAGACGTCGCTCGGAACTTCCGCCGCGAGAGGCGTCGGGGTTGGTCGCTCGTACGCGCCGGCGGCGACGACGACAGCGGTGCCCTCGATCGCGCCATCGGCCGTCTCTACGAGGAAGCGACCGTTGCTCATCCCGACCCGCCGCACCTCGACGCCTTCTCGGACAGGCGCCTCGACGGCCGAAGCGTAGTCCTCCAGGTAGGCGATCACCTCCAGGAGCGGGGCGAAGCCGTCCGGATCAGACCCCCGGTAGTGGAAGCCCGGGAGCTGCTGCGCCCAGTTGGGCGTGTTCAGAGCGAAACCGTCCCACCGCTCCGACCGCCACGTCTCGCCGACGCGACCGCGCTCGAGCACGACATGCGCCATTCCGAGCTGGCTCAGGTACCAGCTCGCTGCCAGGCCCGCCTGCCCCGCGCCGATCACGACCGTCTCGATTCGTTCCACCACTTCTCTCTCTTGCGGGGAGTGTTTGGACTCTACGCCGGTGGCCCGGGTCGGCCAAGCGACGCTACCCTCTGGTGGCCCGCTCTGCCGCTCAAGAAGGAGGCCTCGATGTGCCGGAACATCCGAACGTTGCATAACTTCGACCCGCCCGCGACGGCGGAGGAGATTCAGGACGCCGCGCTCCAGTACGTGCGCAAGATCAGCGGCACGAACAAGCCCTCGCGCGCGAACGCAGAGGCGTTCGACCGAGCCGTCCACGACGTGGCTGCGGTCTCGAGCCGGCTGCTTGCCGAGCTGGTGACGGCTGCACCGCCGCGCGACCGCGAGCTCGAAGCCGAGCGGCGCCGGGCCCGCGCAGCCGTCCGCTTCGGCTAGAGGCCTACCGTCCCGAGACGGTGCCTGCCGGTCTGCGCCTACCGTCCAGCCCGACGATTTCGAGCCGGTAGGTGTACGAACGGCCCGGGCGGGCGTGGCGATCGAGCACGTCGTACCCCGCGCTCTAAGCCTCCTCGGCCATTCCGAGCAAGTCGTCCCGGGAGGTCTTTCCCACGAGATCGGGGTGGTCCGTTCGAATGTGGGCCTCGGCGTTTGCGACGAGTTCGTCGTCGGTACCGCCGCGGACGACCTGCCCGCACTCGCAGTTGATCAGCTTCGCCATCTCGCTCCTCCTTCGTTGGTTAGGTGCATAGTCACGGCTCCGCCTTAGCGTTACCTTGGAGCAACCTTGGTGGGGACGCGAATCCAGCTTTGCGGGAGGCTCACCGTTGAGTTCGACGGTGTGCGAATCGAGCAGAGCCTGCCGGGCCGCCAGGGGCGCCTTCTGTTCGTCTACCTCGTCGCGAACCGGCACCGCGCTTCCAGGCGCGACGAGCTGCTCGCGGCCGTTTGGACGGACGAGGCACCCGCCGCGGCGGACGCGGCACTCAGTGCCCTGCTCTCGAAGCTCCGCAAGCTTGTCGGCCCGGCGCGGCTCGAAGGCCGTTCCGAGCTGCGCCTCTCGGTCGGCGAGGCGTGGGTCGATCTCGAGGCAGCGGCCGAGGCGCTGCATCGCGCGGAAGGCGCGGCGGCCCGCGGGGACTGGGCCGCGGTCTGGGGCCCGGCCAGGGTCACCCAGCACATCGCGGCCCGTGGCTTCCTGCCGGGCGAGGACGCCGATTGGGTTCGCGATCTCCGCACCCGGCTCGAGGACATGTACGTGCGGTCGCTGGATCTCGTCTCGGAAGCCTGCCTCGAGCTCGGTGGGACCGAGATCGATACGGTCGAGCGCGCCGCTCGTGCGCTGATTCGCGTCGCGCCGTTGCGGGAGAGCGGCTACCGGCTCCTGATGGCGGTTTTGGCCCAGCGCGGGAACCGGGCCGAGGGGTTGCGGGTGTACGACGACCTACGGCGACGGCTGCGGG
Organism: Gaiellales bacterium; assembly: GCA_038237665.1. Classification (GTDB taxonomy): domain Bacteria; phylum Actinomycetota; class Thermoleophilia; order Gaiellales; family Gaiellaceae; genus JBBRYK01. The sequence goes on from JBBRYK010000028.1 coordinate 3,111, forward strand.
ACGAGCTCGGGGTCGGGCCGGGCCCGACCACCCGGGAGCTCCACCGGCGGCTGCTCGGCTAGGACGCCGGCGTGGCGAACTTGCCGTACAGGGTGAACTTCGCCGTCGGCCCTGAAGCGCGCAGGATCCAGCTGCGGAAATCGGCCGCGTTCAGGCAGGCGTTGCCGCGGCCCTGGAGCACGAGAGTGAATCGCGGCGATCCCGAGACGGCCGTGCCGCTCAAGGTTCCTCGAAGCGTCCACTCGCGGTAGAGGAGCGGTCCGCCGGCGGGATAGGTCTTGCCGTCCTGGATGTCCTCCTGGAGCTTCGTTGCGCGGTTCGGAAGGACGAAGCTGACCGTCCCTTTCTTCCCGTTCGGGGCTCGGAGCGTGAGGACGAAGATCCGCGCGTGCCGGAACTGGGTGACCTGGTAGTGCAGCGCCCGCGGGGTGAGACCCTTGACGTCAGCCGGAAACGCAGGCGTCGCCCGCAGATTCGCCACCGGCCCGAAACGCAGCCTCACCAGCTCGGTCAGCTCGAACGACTTGACGCCCTCCGTTACCAGTAAGTAGTCGCCAGCGTTGGCGCAGCAGGCGCAGGCGTTGGCTGCAGCGGGAGCGGCGAGGGCGGCCACCGCCGCGAGGATCGCGAGTGCGCCTCGAGGGAATGCCTGCACTGCCGGGACCCTATCGCCTTGCAGGAAACGTGTCCGGGCGGCGGAACGAGTCCGCGTGCGCAGTGTCGTCGCGCGCCTCGATCAGCCAGGCCTCTGGGTTGCAGGTGCGCTTGCGCTCGGCCTCGCACTCGGCTGCCTTTGGCTCGCTCTGGGGAGCGCCTTCTCAAAGGCGAAACTCGAGCCCGCGGCGGCCGCGCCGCTCGTCCAGGCCGACCGGCCCCAGACGACGCCCGTCGCGTTCCGGACAGCTCGACCGAAGCCCGCGCCGCGCGGGCTGTTGACCTTCCGGGGCGACGCGTCACGCTCGTTCTACGGCGTCGGGCCGGTGCCGCGGCGGCCGCAGATCCTCTGGCGCTACCCGGTGTCAGGCGGCATGTGCAGGCGCTCGACCGACGAGAGCGGCACGAAGACCTGGTGTGGGCTGGGGTGGACCGGGCAGGCGAACGTCGTGCCACGGACGGGCGGGTACGAGCTCCGCTTCGGCGCCTACGACGGTGCCTACCACTTCCTCGACGGCGCGACCGGTGCCGAGCTCCGGCCCTCGCTCCAGACCGGCGACCTCGCCAAGGGCTCGGCAACCTCCGACCCCGACGGCTATCCGCTCTACTACGCCGGCTCGCGCGACAACAAGTTCCGGGTCGTCGCGCTCGACCGCCCGGAGCCGACCGTGCTCTGGTCGCTCGACGCCTATGCGACGGGCCGGCCCGTCGTCTGGAACGACGACTGGGACGGCGCCGCGCTCGTCGTCGGCGACTACCTGCTCGAGGGCGGTGAGAACTCCTGGCTCTATGTCGTCAAGCTCAACCGCGGCTACGACGCCGACGGCAAGGTTCGCGTGGCGCCGCAGGTCGTCGCGAGCGTGCCGAGCTGGGACGAGCAGCTCGCGCGCCGGCGGCCCGACAAAGCGTTCTCGATCGAGAACTCCGTCGCGTTCCGGGACGGCGTCGTCTACTTCGCCAACTCGGCCGGGCTCGTGCAGGGCTGGGACATCTCGGACGTGCTCGCCGGCGGCTCCAGCGTACGCCGCGTGTTCCGCTTCTGGACGGGTGACGACACCGACGCCTCGATCGTGCTCGACGAGGCCGGCTTCCTCTACGTCGCCAGCGAGCTGGAGAAGTTCGACGAGCGCTCGGCCCGGGTCGGCCAGTTCATGAAGCTCGATCCCCGGCGCCCGAGCGCGCCGCTCGTCTGGTCGCTCCCGTTGCGCGGTGTCGGCTGGGCCGGCAAGGCGGGCTCGTGGGCGACCCCGGCGCTCGACCGCGGGCTCGCCTACGTAGCCACGAACGCCGGCGGCGTGATCGCCGTCGACCGGGAGACAGGCCGCGTTCGCTGGCAGCTCACGCTGCCCGGCCCGACCTGGTCGTCGCCTGTCGTCGTCGACGGCGTCCTGCTCGAGGGCGACTGCAAGGGCGTCCTGCATGCGTTCGACGTCCGCAACCAGCGCGCCGCGCCGCGTGAGCTCTGGCAGATCTCACTCGGCGGCTGCATCGAAGCCACGCCTGCCGTCTGGAAGGGCCGGGTTTACATCGGCACGCGTGGCGGCGCCATGTACGCGCTCGGGTAGACGCGGGCGAGGAGGGTCCGCCTCCTCGCCCGCGCGTGGCCTTTGCGACCAGCCGCGGCCGCTACCTGAGTTCGAAGGTGACCTCGGTCGGATCGCTCCCAGACGGACCGGGCTTGGCGATGATCTGTCCGCGGGCGCCGCTGTACTTCCCCGTCCCACCCGTTACGGCGGACAGCTGGGCACCCTCGCCCTGGACGTTGTCGACAAATGCCTGGGCGGTGATCTGCGGCGACTGCGCGACGGAGCGTGTGGCGCCAGGAGTGAACACGACCTCGCAGACACCGCGAAGCTCGACGCTGTCGACGTTCGTGCAGTGGCCGCCTTCGTAGCCGACGACCTTCTTCGTCTTTGGATCCAGGAGCTGGCCGTGTAGGACGACGAGGTCACCCTTGCTCGGCCCCTTCGGCGCGACATCGCTGATGACGTCGAACGTCTCCGTGAGCAGGAAACGAAGGCGGGTCACCTTCTCTCCTTGTGAGCTTCCACTCGAGGCAATGCCTGCCCCGGCTCCGAGCGCGAGTGCGATCACCGCGATCGCCACCGCCCAAAGCCTCAACCGCATGCTTGTGCCGCTCATCTGAGTCCTCCTTCGAACGCGTTTCGTTTGCGGAAGACGACGAAGACTCCGACCGCCGCGAGGCCGACTCCACCGGTGGCGGCGGCTCCGATCAACGCATCGCCCCAGTGGAACCCGCCGTCCTCGACCTGCACGACCACGACCGGCCTCCGCGGCGGGCCGGCCGCAGCCGGCAGCGCTAGCGCGAGTGCGAGCACCAGGGCAACCAACGCGATCAAGCTCTTCGTCATCGCCTTTACGGTCGCGGCGGGAGGCAAACCGGGGGCTAAGGCCGGCAAAGCACTGGCAAAGCGCCTTTCTGATTCAGCGCGGTTCGTGGTAAGAGTCGCGCATGCGGTTCGGGCTGCTCGGCCCTTTCGAGGTGCGAAGCGGGGATGAGGAAATCGAGATTGCGGCGCCGAAACAGCGTGCGGTCCTGGCTCTTCTCCTGCTGCATCGTGGTGAGCCCGTGTCGGTCGACCGCCTGGCGACCGAGCTCTGGGGCGACGAGCCACCGGCGACGGCGACCAAAACCGTCCAGGTCTACGTAGCCCAGCTCCGCAAGGCGCTCGGCGAGGGCGTCCTCCTCACCCAGGGACGCGGGTACGCACTGAAGCCGGGGGAGGACGAAGTCGACATCGACCGCTTCGAGCACCTTGCACGGAAGGGGCGCCGCGAACTCGAGCAGGGCGACGCAGCAGCCGCGGCGTCGTCGTCGCGCGAAGCTCTGCGCCTCTGGCGCGGCCCGCCGCTGGCCGAGTTCGCCTACGAGGAGTTCGCGCAGACGGAGATCGCCAGGCTCGAGGAAGAGCATGTGGGGATCCTCGACCTGCGCATCGAGGCGGATCTGGTGCTCGGGCGTCATGAAGCTCTCGTGCCGGAGCTGCGTGCACTCGTTCGGGAGTTCCCGCTTCGCGACCGTTTCCGTGGGCAGTTGATGCTCGCGCTCTATCGGTGCGGACGCCAGGCCGAGGCGCTAGAGGAATACCGATCGGCGCGAACGGCCCTGCTCGATGAGCTCGGGATCGAGCCGAGCCGTGCGCTCCAGGAGTTGGAGCGGGCGATCCTCGCCCAGGACGACTCGCTCGGCGCTCCGACGGTGTTCCGTCGCCTGAAGATGGGGCGTCGACGCCGCGGTGCCTTGCTGCTGGCCGCCGGCGGCGTGCTGATCGCAGGTTCGGCGGCGGCGGCCCTGGCGTTCCAGTTGACGGGACGAACCGGCGGAGGCATCGGCCCAATCGTCTCGGGGAACTCGCTCGCCGCTGTCGACCCCGCGACCGGGCGCATCACGGCGACGTTTCCGGTCGGCGCAAGTCCCGCGGCGGTGTCGACCGGGTCGGGCAACGTCTGGGTGCTGAGCGTCGACGACCGCACCGTCACCCGAATCGACCCGAGCGCCCGGACGACGAGGACGATCGGCATCGCGGCCGTGCCGACCGACCTCATCGCGGACGAGGCGGGTGTCTGGGTCGGAACCGGAGGGCGTCTCGAGCACGCCCAGTTCGCGGGCACCGTTGCCACGTCGCTCACACGCCTCGACCCGCGTACCGGATCGCCTGTCGCCACCATTCCGTTGCCTCGACCCGGCCGTTCCGTCTCGAACCTGGCGGCTCATCACCTGGCCGTCGCGGCCGGCTCGGTCTGGGCGATCTCCCCCGGCGCCTCGGTCGTTCGCATCGACCCGGGAAGCAACCGTCTCATCTCCACCGCACGCTCGCTGCCTGCGGTTTCCCAAGCTCTGACCGGGGCAGGCCAGGCGATCTGGGTGCTGGACGACACCGGCACGCTCTCCCGGCTCGACGCGCGCGAGCGAGTGACAGCGAGCATCAAGATCGCGGCGTCCGCGCTGACCGGGCTCGCCGTCGGCGACGGCTCGGTGTGGGTAACCGCGCCCTACGACGGGACTCTCTGGCGTATCGATCCAGGACGAAAGATCATCCAGCGGACGATCGACGTTGGCCTCGGCGGCGACGACGTCGCCTTCGGCCACGGCTACATCTGGGTGACCAACAGCCTTAGCGGGACACTCACCCGCGTCGATCCGAAATCGAACCGGGTCGACCGGACGATCTCCATCGGCAACACGCCGCGCGCCGTCGCATTCGGCGAGGACACCGTCTGGGTGGCCGTAGCCGGCGGTGCCGACGAGCCTCCTGCCACGCGCGGACGTGTTGGCGGCGTCGTCCCGCTCGCCGAGACAATCTGCAGCCGGACGTTCAAGGGGCCCGAGCAGCCCCGGTTCCTGGTCGTCTCGGATCTGCCGCTCCAGGGGGGGCCGCGGTTCGGGACCATCCAGATGAGCCAGGCCATCCTCTCCGTCCTTCGCGGGCACCACTTCCGCGCCGGGCGCTTTGCGCTCGCCTATCAGTCGTGCGACGACTCGACCGCGCAGACCGGCCTCTTCGATCCCGTCAAGTGCGCTGCCAACGCCAAGGCATATGCCGCCAACGTCACGGTGCTCGGCGTGATCGGCCCGTTCAATTCGCCGTGTGCCTTCGAACAGCTCCCGATCGCGAACCGGGCAGGCCTCGCGATGGTGTCTCCGACGACCACCGATCCAGGACTTACCCGGCTGGCATTCCTGGCACCGCGAAACGGGTTGCAGGCCCTCTATCCGACCGGCAAGCGGACGTTCGCTCAACTCCTGGCCCCGGACGACGCGGAGGCCGCCGGTGCGGCGGTCCTGGCGCATCGGTTGGCGGCTCGCCGGGTCTACGTGCTTCACGACGGCGGGTACGGGACGGCTCTTGCCTTCTACTTCCGGCGCGCTGCCGAGAAGCTCGGCCAGGATGTTGCCGGCTACGAAGGCTGGAACCCGAAGAAGCCGCGCGCCGGCGAGGTAGCGAGGCGGGTGGCGGACGCGAACGTGGATGCGGTCTACCTCTGCGGCTTGATCGACAGTGACGTCGCAGGCGTTCTGGCGGCGCTGAAGGCTGCCCTGCCGGCAGGAATTCCTGTGATCGGGTGTTCCGGACTGTTGCCCAGCCCGCTTCTCTTCGAACAGATCGGCAAGGCGGCGCGCGGAACGTACGTTGCCGTGCAGGGGCTGGTTCCCGAGCGTCTGCCCGAGAAGGGCCAGAAGTTCCTCCACGACTTCGGCGCGACCCAGTCGGGCCAACCGGTTCGCCTGTCCTCCGTCTACGCCGCGGAGGCAGCAGAGGTTCTGCTCGACGCCATTGCGCGCTCCGACGGAACTCGAGCATCGGTCGCTCGTGAGCTGCTGCGGACACGGGTGACGGACGGGCTTGTCGGCAGCTTCGTCATCGACCCAACCGGGGACGCCAGCCCCGCTCCGGTCACGATCTTGCAGCTCGACCGTCCCGGCCGCAGCAATGCGATCCAGAGCTACGACGGTGCGCGGATCGACCGGGTTATCAGGCCGGACCGGCGGCTGCTGCAGCCGACCGGTGGCTAGGCTGCGCCGGCTAGCCGTAACATCAGGGGCTGGTGCTCGGGGCGTTCATCTCGGCGACGATTCTCGGCTTCTTCGTCGGAGGACTGGCGCGCTGGGCCGTGCCAGGGCCTGACCCGATGCCGGCTTGGTTGACGATCTTCATCGGTTTGACCGGCTCCCTGGTCGGCGGGACGGTTACCGCTCTGATCGTGGGCTACAAGTCGCGCCAGGGCGTCTTCTGGGTGCTGCTCATGTCGGTTGCGGCCTCGGCCCTGCTCGTGATCGCCTACCGGCGGTTCCTCCAGGGTCGCCCGATCACGGGGCCGGAGGCGCGCCGGCTCCCGACGAAGGGCTTCGGCATTACGAGGCTCCGCCAGCGCCTGCGCTCCGCCGGAATCGATCCCGACTCGATCGGGTCGCCCGGCGGGCCTCGCCGCGTGGAGCCTGAGCCGGCAGTGCCCGGCCCGGTGGCGGTGGCCGAAACGAAGGAAGAAACATTGAAGAAGCTGCGCGAGCTCCGCGACGAGGGCGTCCTCACCGGCGAGGAGTACGAGGCGAAGAAAGCGCAGCTGGACGGCCCCGGCTAGACCGGCTCGGCGGCGAGCGGCTCGGTGCCGCGTGGGAAGCGCCGCACCGCCGTCAGCTCCCACTCGCTCCGGCGCCAGACGTACGTCAGGACGTTCAGGGCATCACGCCCGGCCTCGTAGACATGCAGCCCGCGCGCTTCTCCCCGGCGATTGGGCCGCGGCTGCCCGAGTCCGGGCGCGATCGAGACGGTCACCCCTCGCTCGCCGCCGCTGGAGACCTCGAATTCCCTTCGTTCGCTCACGGCGCCCTGGTGGATATGCCCGGCCAGGATCAGCTCCGCGCCGGATTCGACCAGGGCACCGAGCACGTGGTTCCGTCGCGCGACCGGCCGCTTGCGGGAGCGCCAAGGCGCACCGATCAGGTGGTGATGCAGCACGACGACGCGGAGCGCCGACTCCGGCGCTCCGGCCAGAAGGGTTCCCGCGCGCTCCAGCTGCGAGTCGCGGATGCCGCCCGACTGGTGCCGCCAGGGTCGCACCGAGTTCAGGCCGACGACATGAAAGGCCTCGGAGCTGAAGAGCGGCTCGGCCGTCTCCCAGTGCCGCTCGAACTCGGCGAAGGGCCGGGTGAAGCGAGCGGGAAACGTGTACGGGATGTCGTGGTTCCCCGGGACCGCCAGAACCGGCGGTCCGAGAGAGCGCAGGAACGTTGCGGCGCGCTCGTGCTCGGCCGGGCGTCCGCGGTGGGTGAGATCGCCGCTGGCGATGATCAGCTCCGGCTCGGCCACTCCGATCAGCCGGGCCAGCGGCTCGACGATCTCCGGGGCTTCGCGGGTACCGAGATGGAGGTCGGAGAGGTGGAGAATTCGGGTCGTCACGGCCGATCGAGGCTATACACTCGATCGCGTGCCGGACGAGTCGGCGGAGATCTTCGATGACCTCTACCTGGGGCTTCGTGCAGGCGGTGCGCTTCGCAAGCAGCGCCGTGGCGAGCAGCTGACGGTCGAGGAGGAGGAGGCCCTCGGCCGCTGGCAGCGCCTGTCGACCTGGCGCAAGGCGGCGGCGATCGGCGGCTTCGCCGTCGGCACCTTCGGTCTCGGGTTCACCCTCGGCGGCTTGATCTTCGGCCGCTGGCGCAAGGCCTAGCCGGCCGGGCTCACTCCGAGTCCGACGCGGAGAAGATGATCGTCGGCACCTCCTCCTCGGCCGGATCCTTCTCGAGCACGATCACGTCGACGAGGGTGGCCAGGACGGCCGCGAACGGGACGGCGAGCAGCACCGCGAAGCCGCCGAAGAGAATCCCGACCGCGGCGACCGAGACGAGCACCACGAGCGGCGAGAGGCCGACGGCGTCGCCGAGCACCTTCGGGATGACGACGTAGTCCTCGAGCAGCCGGACGACGAGCACGATCAGCCCGGCCGCGACCCCGAGTTGTACGGACTGCGTCAGGCCGACTCCGATGGCGACGGCGCCTGCGGTGAGCGGGCCGATCACCGGAACGATCTCCACGATCCCCGCGAAGGAGCCGACCAGGATCCAGTACGGCAGCCCGATAATGCCGAAGGCCGTCGAGAGGACCGTCCCCACGATCAGGATCAGCAACAGCTGTCCGCGGACGAAGGCGCCGAGCTTGAGGTCGATCAGATCCCACGTGTCGCGCACGACCTTGCGGTTCTCGCGCCGGACGAGCGAGGTGACGAGCCGCTGCATCCGCGGCTTCTCGAACGTCCAGTAGGCGGCAGTCGCGAACGTGAAGAAGATCCCGATCACCACCTCGAAGGCCTTCACCGTGATCGTCAGGGCGGGGTGGACGAGGCTGCCTCCCGACGGGAGGTCGTTCAGCTTCTTCTGGATGAACTTGAGGATCTCGTGCTTGATCCCCTTCGAGTGCTCGGTCGCTTGCGGCAGGTTGTCGATCGCGGTCTGGATCTGATCCTTCGCGCGCGGGACGACGAGCCAGAGAAACAGCCCGACGACGAGGACGATGGCGAAGTAGTGGATGAGGACCGCAACGCCGCGCGGGATCTTGATCTGGCGCAGCGCGTCGATGCCCGGCCGCATGGCGGCCGCGATGATGAAGGCGAGGAAGAGCAGCGACAGGACCAGCCTCAGCTTCCAGAGCGCGAGCGTGAGCACGACGACGCCGACCACGACGACGGTGGCGACGAACGTTCGCTTGATGGTCTCGCTCACTGTGTCGGTGAGTTTCCTAGCCGAAGGCCGTCCATGGCAAACGGCGAAGGATCGAGAGGCACACCGGCGAAGGTGTCGGGTCGATGCTCGCCACCGACGACGAACACGTCTGCCTGGAGGCGCGCCGTCACGGAATCGTCCTTGCGAGGCCGTTTTCGCGAGCTGTCGGGCTCGCTGTAGTGGGCTGGCTGCTCTTCCTCGTCGGCTGGCCCGCGACGCTGCTCGGCGCGCCGATCGTGGCGGCCGGAGCGCTCCTCGCCGTGCAGGCCGTCTGGCGCTGGGAGCGCACGCGCATGGTCGTGACGACCGAGAAGGTCTACGTCGTCAACGGGACCATGCGCCGGCGGGCGTCCGCGGTGCGCTTGCGGTCGATCGAGTCTCTGGGTATCGAGGAGTCGCTACCGGGACGGCTGCTCGGGTACGGGACGGTCCTCGCCGGCCCGCTCGAGCTCGATCATGTGCCGCGTCCGCGCGAGGTCTACCGCCTCGTCGAGAGGCTCTGCGCGTGATTCACGGGCACTCGCTACTCTCCGCACGATGACCTCGCGGGGGGACGCGGCGTCGGAACGGCTGAGCCGGTTCCAGGCTGTTGTCGACGTTGCTCTTGCTCACCTCTCCCTCGACGACCTGCTGGCAGAGCTCTTGCCGCGCGTCAAGGAGCTACGAGCCCTTGAGTCCGTGCGGCGCCCGCTTCGAGCTGGTGCTGCCGCGCGTGAAGGTGGCGCCCGGCGCGCCTGCACACCGGGCCCCTCGAAGTACCGCCTGACCCAGAGTTCCCCATTTCCCGGTCCGCCGTAACGAGGCCGACGTCGGTCGAGCGAACACTTGTTCGATCCGACGTGCCCCGCTAAAATGGCTCGGTTATGGCCCGAGAAGAGCTGGTAGTTCACGGTGCGCGGGAGCACAACCTCAAGGACATCACCGTCCGGTTGCCGCGGCATGCGCTGATCTGCGTCACCGGCCTGTCCGGATCCGGCAAGTCCAGCCTGGCTTTCGACACGATCTACGCGGAAGGGCAACGGCGCTACGTCGAGTCGCTGTCGGCCTACGCCCGCCAGTTCCTCCAGATGATGGAGAAGCCCGACGTCGACTCGATCGACGGCCTTTCGCCGGCGATCTCGATCGACCAGAAGACGACCTCGCGCAATCCGCGGTCGACGGTCGGCACCGTGACCGAGATCTACGACTACCTCCGCCTGCTCTACGCCCGCGTCGGCCGCCCCCACTGTCCGGTCTGCGGCCGCCCGATCGCAGGTCAGAGCATCGAGCAGATCATCGACCAGGTGCTCCAGCTTCCCGAGGGCACGCGCTTCACGGTCAACGCCCCGGTTGTCCGCGACCGCAAGGGCGAGTACAAGGACGTCTTCGAGGAGCTGCGGCGGGACGGGTTCACCCGCGTCAAGGTGGACGGCGAGCAGCGGCTGCTCGAAGACGACATCTCACTCGACAAGAAGTTCAAGCACACGATCGAGGTCGTGGTCGACCGGCTGGTGATGAAACCGGACCTCCGGACCCGGCTTGCTCAGTCCGTGGAGACGGCAGCCGCCCTGGCCGAGGGATTGGTCGTGATCGACGTCGTGGACGGCGAGTCGATGACCTTTTCCGAGCGTTTCGCCTGCCCCGAGCACGGCGTCTCGCTGCCCGAGCTCCAGCCTCGGATCTTCTCCTTCAACTCACCCCACGGCGCCTGTCCGCGCTGCACGGGCCTCGGCGCGCAGCAGGAGATCGATCCCGACCTGCTCGTGCCCGATCCGACCGTCTCGATCGGCGAGGGCGCGCTGGTGCCGTGGTCGGTCGGCAACTCGGGCTTCTACGAGTCGGTGATCCAGGCGATCGCCGATCGCTACGAGATCGATCTCGACGCGCCCTGGCAGGACCTGACGGAGGAGCAGCGCAACCTGTTCCTGTACGGGACGAAGGGCGAGCGCATCTACATCAACTACCGCAACCGCATGGGGCGCCGGCGCTCGTACATGCTGGCGTTCGAGGGGATCGTCCCGAGCCTCGAGCGGCGCTACAAGGAGACCGACTCCTCGCAGCAGCGCGAGCGGATCGAGGAGTACACGAACTTCCGGCCGTGTGCGGTCTGCAAGGGCGCACGGCTGAAGCCTGAAGTGCTGGCCGTCACCGTCGGCGGGCAGAACATCCACCAGTTCACGCGCATGTCGGTGACGCGCGCGCTGGAGTTCCTCGAAGGGCTCGAGCTGACCGAGGTCGAGCGCCTGATCGGCGCGCGCATCGTGAAGGAGATCCGCGAGCGCCTGACGTTTCTCGACAACGTCGGTGTCGGTTACCTGCAGCTCGATCGGGCGGCGAAGACGCTGTCCGGGGGCGAGGCGCAGCGGCTCCGGCTGGCGACGCAGATCGGGTCGCAGCTCGTCGGCGTGCTGTACATCCTCGACGAGCCCTCGATCGGGTTGCACCAGCGCGACAACGGCAAGCTGATCGCGACGCTCGAGCGGCTGCGCGACCTGGGCAACACCGTGCTCGTGGTCGAGCACGACGAGCAGATGATGCGCGCGTCCGACTGGCTGGTCGACATGGGGCCGGGCGCCGGCGAGCACGGAGGCCACGTGGTCGCCGAGGGCTCGGCCGAGGACGTCGCCGCGAATCCCGACTCGATCACCGGGCAGTTCCTCTCGCGACAGCGGGGGATCGCCATTCCCGAGCGTCGCAGCGAGGACAACGGCTCCTTCTGGGTGCGGGGAGCCCGCATGCACAACCTGAAAGGGATCGACGTCGAGTTCCCGGTCGGCAAGTTCGTCTGCGTCACGGGTGTCTCCGGGTCGGGCAAGTCGACGCTCGTGAACGAGATCGTCTACAAGGCGATCGCGAACCGGCTCAACCGGATGCGGGTCAAGCCCGGCGACCACGACGCCTGCGAGGGCATCGATTGCTACGACAAGGTGATCGACATCGACCAGTCGCCGATCGGGCGGACGCCGCGGTCGAACCCCGCGACATACACCGACCTCTTCACCCACGTCCGCGAGCTCTACTCGCTCACGCCCGAGTCCAAGGTGCGCGGCTACAAGCCGGGCCGGTTCTCGTTCAACGTCCGGGGAGGCCGCTGCGAAACGTGCAAGGGCGACGGGACGATCAAGATCGAGATGCACTTCCTGCCGGACGTGTACGTGCCGTGCGAGACCTGTCACGGGCGGCGTTACAACCGCGAGACGCTCGAGGTGCGCTTCAAGGGCAAGTCGATCGCCGACGTGCTCGAGATGTCGGTCGAGGAGGCGCTGCAGTTCTTCGCCAAGATCCCGAAGCTCCGGCGCCGGCTGCAGACCCTGCACGACGTCGGGCTCGACTACGTCAAGCTCGGCCAGCCGGCCACGACGCTGTCCGGAGGCGAGGCGCAGCGCGTGAAGCTCGCGGCCGAGTTGTCCAAGGTGGCAACAGGGCGAACGCTCTACATCCTGGACGAGCCGACCACCGGGCTCCACTTCGCTGACATCGAGAAGCTGCTCGAGGTGCTCCAGCGCCTCGTCGACGCCGGCAACACCGTGCTCGTGATCGAGCACAACCTCGACGTGATCAAGCAGGCTGACTGGCTCATCGATCTCGGCCCCGAGGGAGGCGAAGCAGGCGGCGAGGTGCTCGCGGTCGGGACACCGGAGGACGTCGCCCAAGTGGAGGATTCGGCGACGGGGCGGTACCTGCGCGATCTGCTTCCGGCGAAGCTCCCGGCGAAGCGTCGGCGCGCCCGCGCAGCCGCGTGACGAGCGCCGAGACGGTCGACCCCTCCGACTCGCTCGAGCGCCTGTGGTGGCTGAACACGGTCGGCGTCCTGGCGCGGCCGAAGCAGGTGTTCGACGCCCTGCGCGATACCTCGGACGAGGCCGTCGACGCCCGCCAGGAGCCGATCACCGCGGTCGTCATCCTGTGCGGAATCGCGACCGTACTCGTGACCGGTGCCGCGGGCCGGCTGCTCGACGACGCCGTCATCGACGGCTACCTGATCGCCGTCTGGGCGTTCCTTGCCGGCGCGATCTACGGGGTCGCGAGCTACTGGCTCGCGGGGGCGGCCGTCTACCTCGGCCAGCGGGGCGCCGGGGGGACGGGCGACTACCAGCAGGCGCGGCACGTCCTGGCCTATGCGGCGGTTCCGCTGATCGTCTGGCTCGTCTTCGTCTGGCCCGTCCGCGTCGCGCTCTACGGCAAGGACCTGTTCCGGACGGGCGGAAGCGACGGCGGGACGAGCCGCGTCGTCTTCGGCGCGGTCGGCGGGTTGTTCGTCCTCTGGTGCCTGGGGTTGCTGGCGCTCGGGCTGCGAACCGTCTACAGCTGGGACTGGCGGCGTTCCGCGATCGCCATCTCCTTAGCCGTCGCCGCATTCCTCGCGCTCGCCGTCGCGGCGGCGATCATTCTTCGCGGCGCGTAAGCGCGCTCTCCGGTGCCGGGGCACTCAGCGCCTCGAACAGCGTCAGCTCCTCCTCGGGCATCGCATAGGTGTGCTGCTCCTCCGGGAAGGCGCCCGTGCGCACCTCGTCGGCGTACCGCTCCAGCGCGCCGCGGATTTCCTCCGCGAGGCTCGCGTAGCGCTTGACGAACCTGGGAGCCCGGCCCTCGTAGAGACCGAGCAGGTCGTGGTACACGAGTACCTGCCCGTCGCAGGCCGCGCCCGCGCCGATCCCGATCGTCGGGATCGTCAAGGCCTCTGTGATGCGCGCCGCGACGGCCGCCGGGACCGCCTCGAGGACGAGGGCGAAGCAGCCGGCGGCCTCGAGTGCCTGCGCGTCGGCCAAGAGCCCGCGCGCCTTCTCGGCCGTGCGCCCCTGCGCCTTGAAGCCGCCGAGCATCGTCGCCGACTGGGGCGTGAGGCCGATGTGTCCCATGACCGGGATGCCGGCGCTGGAGATCGCCCGCGCGCGATCGACGGAAGGCCCGGCGCCCTCGATTTTCACCGCGTCGGCGTAGCCGTCCTTGACGAAGCGCACCGCATTCCGGATCGCGTCCTCATCGGACACCTGATACGTGCCGAACGGCATGTCCCCGATGACGAGCGGCCGGCGCGCGGCTCGCGCCACGGTCCTGGTCATGAAGATCATCTCCTCGATCGTCACCGGCACCGTCGACTCGTGGCCGAGCACGACCATGGCCGCCGAGTCGCCGACGAGGATCAGATCGATGCCGGCCGCATCGGCCAGCCGGGCGCCGGGCGCGTCGTAGGCCGTGACCATGACGATCTTCTGGCCACGGGTCTTCATCTCTGCGAGCTCGGTCAGTGGCAGTTTGCCGGGAGCGGGAGCATTGGGGCCGGGGCGGCGGGGACGGGTGCTCATCGGTCATCTCCTTGGAGAGGGACGTTGTCGATCAGACGGGTGCGCCCGACGCGCACGGCGGCGGCGAGAACCCGCGGCTCGAAGTCGGCGACTTCGACGTAGTCGACGTCGAGGTCGCGGAGAAGCTCGCGGGCGCGGTCGGGATCCCTGGTGGCGAGGGCCCGGGGGAGAGCGAGCGCCGCCGCGCGCTCCTCCAGGCTCAGGTAAGCGTTGCGTGAGGACAGGGCGAGGCCGTCCGTGTCCCGGACGGTCGGGGCGACGCGGATCTCGAGGTCGAGGTCGAGGTCGAGGTCCCGGACGAGCTGCTTCACGACCGCGGCCTGCTGGGCGTCCTTCTGCCCGAAATAGGCGCGCCGGGGACGAACGATGTTGAAGAGCTTCAGGCAGACGGTCGCCACGCCGCGGAAGTGCCCGGGACGGTGCTCTCCCTCGAGCGGCCTGGAGAGCTCCTCGACTCTCACCCAGGTCTGGAAGCCGGGCGGATAGATCTCGTCAGCGGTCGGCGCGAAGAGGAAGTCGACGCCCTGCTTCTCGGCCAGCAGCGCGTCGCGCTCTTCGTCGCGCGGGTAGGTCTGGAGGTCTTCAGCGCCCCCGAACTGAGCCGGGTTGACGAACAGGCTGACGACGACGAGGTCGTTCTCCGCCCGCGCCGCGCGGAAGAGCGACAGGTGGCCGTCGTGGAACGCGCCCATCGTCGGGACCAGGCCGATCGACGAGGAGCCGCGATGCGCCACGAGCGCGTCACGCATGGCCGCGATCGACTCGATCGTCCTCACGGCGCGGTTGCCTCGGCGAGCGCCGTATAGACGGGCTCGAGGTCGGGCCGGCTCCCGCGGATCGCGGCCAGGTGGCTCTCGAGGATGTGCCAGTCGCCGCGGGCGATCGGCCCGGTCAGCTCGAACCCGTTGTCGATCGTGCGCCTCATCAGCGGGACGAGGCCCTCCACCGGTGCCCCGGCCGCCTCGAAGAGCTCGGCGGCCGCGCGGTAGATCGTGACCAGGTAGCCCGAGGCGAAGGCCGCGCCGGCGTGGTAGAGCACGCGCTTCTCGTCAGCGAGGACGAACGGGAGGAGGCCGAGAGTCTCGGCGAGCCCGGTCGCGTGGGCCAGCGCCTCGTCCGTCTCCGCCGTGCACGCGGCGTATGCGCCGTCGAGCTGCTCGGGCCCGCGTGCGCGCGTGAACGTCTGGAGCGGATGGACGCTGAAGCGGCGCGTGTGGGGGTCGAGCGCCGCGAGCGGCGTCGCCCCGCTCAAGTGCGCGATCCACGGCCCGGGCGGCGTGGCCCGGGCGACCTCGGCGATCGCCCGATCGGGAACACAGAGGAGGACGAGCTCCGGGTTTTCGGGATCGGTGGCGACGCCTCGCTCCGCAAGGCGGGCTGCAACAGCCGAGCCGACTCGGCCCGAGCCGATCACGCGAACGCTCTCGATCACCTTTTCTCGCTCCAGTTCCCTAGCGGATACCGGGCACCGCGAAGTCTACTGGCTAGAGGTGGGGCTCGAGGCGGCGCTCGAGGTTGGCGCGCACCTCGGGCCAATCGTCGTCGAGGACGCTGTACCAGGCCGAATCTCGACGCTGGCCTCCGCGCACCAGCATGTGCTTGCGGTGGATGCCCTCGAACTGGGAGGGCAACGCTGCAAGTGCTCGCCGCGTTCGTTCGTTCTCGGCGTCCGTCTTGAACTCGACCCGCAGGCAGCCCGCCTCCTCGAAGGCTGAGCGCATCATCAGGAGCTTGGCCTCGATGTTCGCACCCGAGTTCCAGGCTGCGGGCGAAAGCCACGTCGCCCCGATCTCGATCCGGCGGTGCTCGGGAGCCAGCGAGAGAAAGCTCGTGCTCCCCGTCGGGACTCCGTCCACGAGCGTCGCATAGGCGATCCGGCCGGGCTCGACGAACGAGTACTCCAGCCAGTCGTCGACGTTGTCGACGACCATCCAGCGCCAGACCGAAGCGTCGGCACCGGCAGCGCGAAGTCCGACCGCGTGCGCGGAGGTCAGCGGCTCGAGTGAGACCTTGCGCCCGGTGAGCGGGCGGCGCAGCAGGTCTTCCCACACAGGTGCGATTGTCCCAGGATGGCGGCGCTCGGTGGCGAAGAGTCCGCTCATGAAGGAGCAAAGCCAGATCGAGGACATGCGCGCAGCCGTGCAGGGCGAGATCGAGCGTGCCAAGGAGCGGCGTCGGCAAGGGGCCTCCCGGCCGGCATCCGCCCTCGACGTGCCTTCGGCCGAGGCGGAGCGTCTGGGCATGGGAGCACGACTCGCAGCTCTCTTCCGGCGTCGCTGACGCTGCCATTTGCGGCCCGTCCGCATGCGTGCCTAGACTCCTCGAGCGATGCCGATCTACGAGTACGTGTGCATGAAGTGCGAGAGCCACTTCGAGGAGCTCGTGTCACTGAGCTCACCCGACCCGGACTGCCCCGACTGCGGTGCGGCCAAGGTCTCGAAACAGTTCTCGGTGTTCGCGGCTCACGGCACCGCCGAGCAGCCGAGCTTCGGCGGAACTGCCGGAGGAGGCTGTTGCGGTGGAAGCTGCGGCTGCGGCCACTAGCCCGCTGACCCAGGCGGAGGGGCTCGCCGCTTTCGCGGCGTCCGTCTCGGCGTGCACCAGGTGCCGGCTTGCACAGACCCGTACCCAGGTCGTCTTCGGGGTCGGGAACCCGGAGGCCGACCTGATGTTCGTCGGCGAGGCGCCGGGCTTCCACGAGGACAAGCAGGGCATCCCTTTCGTCGGCCAGGCCGGGAAGCTGCTCGTCACACTCCTCGGGGAGATCGGCCTGACCCGGGACGACGTCTATATCGCGAACGTCCTCAAGTGCCGTCCTCCGGGCAATCGCGATCCGGCTCCGGACGAGATCGAGGCCTGCGAAGGCCATCTCTTCCGCCAGATCGAGATGATCCAGCCCAAGCTCGTTGCCACACTGGGCAACTTCGCGACGAAGCTCCTTTCCGGCAAGCCGCTCGGGATCACCCGTGTGCACGGGCAGGAGCAGGAGACGACGGTCGGGGGCAACCAGGTGGTCCTCTACCCGTTGTACCACCCGGCCGCGGCGCTCTATACCCCGCGCATGCTCGAGGTGCTCCGCTCCGACTTCAGTCGCATCCCCGAATTGCTCGGCCATGCGCTGGAACCGCCGCCTGTGCCCGAGCCAGTCGAGCTCGCCGTCACAGCGCCCGAGCCCGCGGTCCAGCTCGGCCTCTTCTAGCTACCCTCGGCCGGGTGGAGCTGACCTCCTCCTCGCCCGAGGAGACCGAGCGGATCGCTGCGCACATCGCCTCCGTGCTTCGCCCCGGCGACGTCGTCACCGTTTCCGGCGAGCTCGGGAGCGGGAAGACGACGTTCGTGCGCGGCGCCGCGCGAGCACTCGGCATTTCCGATCGCGTCACCAGCCCGACCTTCACGATCGGGCACCGATTCCGCGGCGATCCGGACGTCTCGCACCTCGACCTCTACCGGCTCGAGCGTGTCTCGCCCGAGGAGTGGGGAGACCTCGAGCCCTACTTCGACGGCGCGGTCTGCTTCGTCGAGTGGCCGGAGGCCGCGGTCGCCTGGCTGCCGGCGCCGAGGGTTGCGGTCCGTTTGCGGCATACGGATGCGGGCCATAGACTGGTGAACGTCGAGGGCGAGGAAAACTCCCTGCTAGAAGGCATGTTTCTGCGTGTTGATCCTGGCGTTTGACACCGCGACGCAGGTAGCGAGCGTCGCCGTCGTCCGCGACGGCGAGGTGCTCGGAGAGCGCCGCTCGCACGCGGTTCGGGTGCTCGCCGACGCCGATCGGATCCTGCGCGACGCCGGCCTCGGGCCCGAAGCTTTGGATGCCCTTGCGGTAGGCACCGGGCCCGGCAGCTTCACCGGCATCCGGATCGGGCTCGCCGCCGCCAGAGGGCTTGCACTGGCGCTCGAGCTCCCGGTCGCCGGGATCTCGACCCTCGACGCCCTCGCCGCCGGGGCTCCGGACGCGGTGCCCGTCATCGACGCGCGCCGGCGCGAGGTCTTCGTCGGGCTGCCTGACGGCCCCACGGTGCTCGCCCCGGCCGACCTCGAGCTGCCGGCCGGCACCGTCTGTGTCGGCGACGGCGCAGTCCGGTACCGGGCTGTCCTCGAGTCGCTGGGCCTCGTCGTCCCGGCCGACGACGCCGAGGAACATCATCCGCAAGCGCGTTTCCACGCCTTCCTGGCCCGAGAGTTCGAGCCCGCCGACGAGGTCGGCCCGATCTACCTCCGAGCGCCCGATGCCGACCGGGTGAAAGCCGCTTGAGCCTGGAATTCCGCCCGCTCCAGGTTCGCGATCTGAACGCGATCGAGGAGATCGAGCAACGCGCATATCCAACCCCGTGGTCGCGGGCCATGTTCGCCGGCGAGCTCGCGAAGCCCTCGTCGATCTGCCTCGGCGCATTCGAGGCCGAGGACGGGACGCTGGTCGGCTACCTGATCATCTCCCGCTATGTCGATGCCTGGCACGTGATGAACGTCGCCGTCAGCCCCGAGCAGCGGCGCCAGGGGATCGCCAGCGCTCTGCTCAGCCGACTGTTCGAGCAGACCGCGGACGAGGCCAGGCGCGGATACACGCTCGAGGTTCGCGTTTCGAACGTCGGCGCGATCAAGCTCTACGAGCGCCTTGGCTTTCGCTCCCGCGGCGTCCGGCGTGGGTACTACACCGACAACCGTGAGGACGCCCTGATCATGTGGCGAGACCCGGAGCCCGCAGCGCAAGAAGCAGCCGGTTGATTCTGGGCCTCGAAACGTCGTGCGACGAGACGGCGGCCGCGCTGGTCTCCCGCGACGGTCTCGTGCTCGCCGACATCGTCTCGTCGCAGGCCGACCTCCATGCGCGCTACGGCGGTGTCGTCCCGGAGGTCGCTTCGCGGCGCCATCTCGAGCTCGTCGGGCCGGTCGTCCGCGAGGCCCTCGGGACAGCCGGAGCGACGCTCGAAGATGTCGAAGCGGTCGCGGTGACCCAGGGCCCCGGGCTGATCGGGGCGCTCCTCGTCGGCCTTTCGGCGGCGAAGGGGCTTGCCTGGGCGAGAGGTCTGCCGCTCGTGCCGGTCGACCACCTGCACGGGCATGTCGCCTCGCTCTACCTCCGGCCCGAGCCGCTGGACCCGCCGTTCCTCTGCCTGCTGGCCAGCGGCGGCCACACCCTGCTTCTGGACGTACAGGACCACACAGGCTTCCGTGTGCTCGGGTCGACGCTCGACGACGCCGCCGGTGAGGCCTTCGACAAGGGAGCGCGCCTTCTCGGCCTCGGCTACCCGGGCGGCGCCGCGATCGACCGGCTGGCGAAGGAGGGAGATCGCGCTGCCTTCGACTTCCCGGTCGCCCGGGTGCCGGGGCTCGACTTCTCGTTCTCCGGCCTGAAGACCGCGCTGCTCTATGCCGTGCGCGCGCTCCAGCCCGACGAGCTCGAAGAGCGACGGGCGGATCTCGCCGCCTCCTATCAGCACGCGATCGTTCGCGCCCTCGTCGCGCAGACCCGGCGAGCTGCGCAGGAGACCGGGTTGGGCCGGATTGCCGTCGTGGGCGGTGTCGCGGCCAACTCCGGGCTGCGCGCCGCGCTGACGGACGCGGTGTTCGCCCCCCTCGCGCTCTGCACGGACAACGCGGCCATGATCGCCTCGGCCGGAAGGTACGTGCCGGCCGTCTCGCCGCCTGACTACCTGGTTCTGGACGCCTATGCGACTGCTGCGGGGTAACCAGCTCGCCACGCTGACGATCGTCCTGGTTGCCTCCGCGCTGCTCGTCGCCGCGGCCGGTGGCGGCCGAGCGGCAAAGCTTCATCTCCGCGTCACGGCCTCGAGCTGGGAGGGGCTCGTGGGCGGCCCTCGGCCGCAGGTTGCGCTCGGACAACGCGTGATCGTCGTCCTGCGGGCGCCGTCGCTCGCGACGCACCTGGCCGGGGGCTCGGCGACGCCGGCCGAACAGAAGGCGTGGACCCGCGCGGCCTACGCGGCCCAGCGAACGCTCCTCACGAGGCTCGCGGCCGCAGGAGTGGCGGTCCGCCCCGAGTTCCGCTACGCGCGCGTGTTGAACGGGTTTTCGGCCCCGCTCGACGGCGCCGCGCTGGCGCTGCTGGAAGAGGACAAGGCGGTCGCCGCGGTGTATCCGGTCCGCGCGGCGTATCCGGCCGCGAGCCGGGCCACACCCGATCTGCAGTCCTCTGGTCTCGAAGACTGGACCGGCGCCCTGCTGCCCGGGTTCGACGGCAGCGGCATCACGATCGCCTTGCTCGATACCGGCGTCGACAACTCGCACCCGTGGCTCCGCGGCCGCGTGCAGGACGGGGTCGACCTGGTCGGCAAGTCGGTGACCGCCGATGCCCGGGCCCGGCCCGGCGATCCGAGCGAGCTGGAGGAGCACGGCACCGAGATGGCGTCGTTGCTCGTTGGCTCGGGTCCCGGTGTACACGGCATCGCCCATGGGGCCAGCATCTTCCCGATCCGCGTCGCCGGGTGGCAACGCGACGCCAACCAGGCCTGGGCGGTGTTCGGCCGAACCGATCAGATTCTCGCGGGGCTCGAGCTGGCGGTCGACCCCAATCGCGACGGTGACGCGTCCGACGCGGCGCGGGTGGCGCTCGTTCCTCTGGCCGAGCCGTTCGCCGCCTTCCCCGACGAGCCCCTCGCCCGCGGGGCTGCCGGCGCAGCCAGGATCGGCACGCTCGTGGTCGCGCCTGCCGGCAACGACGGGCCTGCCGCGGCGGTGTTCGGAAGCATGTCGGCGCCGGGGTCGGCCCCCGCTGCGCTCACGGTCGGAGCCGCCGACCTGCGCGCGCGCGCTCAGCAGACCCACGTGGTCATCCGCACCGGGCTCGAGGTGCTTCTCGACCGGGCGCTGCCGCTCGCGGGCTCCGCGGGGCCGGACCATCGCATCCAGCTCCAGCTGGCCTGGGTGGGCGGAGCGCCGGGCTCGACGCCGGCCCTGGACGACTTCTTCGACACGAAGGGGTTCAGCCATGTCGCCGGCCGGGCCGCCCTCATCTCCGGCACCGCCTCCGTGGAGCTCGCGGTGCAGCGCGCTGCCCGCGCCGGGGCAGTCGCGGTCTTCCTCTACGGGGCCGGCCCCCCACCCGGTGCGCTCGGTTCGGCAGAAGGGTCTTCCGTACCGGTTCTGACCCTGCCTCGACAGATCGGGCAGCCGCTCGCCGAGGCCGTCCGCGACGGCGCACGGGTCTACGTCACGGTCGGGCCGACGCGCGTCGTCCGTAACGACTCGAGCGGCCGCGTTGCGCCGTTCTCGTCGCGGGGGCTCGCCTTCGACGGCCGGCTCAAGCCCGACCTCGTCGCCCCGGGCGTGGGCCTGCTGGCCGCGGAGCCCGGCTTCTCGGATCGGGGCGCGCGTCGCTTCGCGACCGTCAACGGATCGAGCGTGGCAGCGGCCGTCGTCGCGGGCGCCGCCGCCGTCCTCGCACAGGCGCGGCCGAGAGTCGACGCGGTCACGCTCAAGGGCCTTTTGATCGCCGCGGCGGACGCCGTTCGCGGCGACCCGGTCGCTGCTCAGGGCGCCGGTCTCCTCGACCTCGGCGCCGCCGCCGCCCGCGAGTTCGTCAGCGACCCGCCGACGCTCGCCCTGGGGCTGATCGGCCGGCCGGGCGCGGTCGAGGGCTCGCTCGTGCTGCGGAATGTTTCGCCCCGTCGCCTGATCCTCGGCATCAGCCCAGGCCCGCAGAGCCCGCGCCATTCCGTCAGCGTCCGGGTGAGGCCGTCGCGGCTGGAGCTCCCGGCCGGCGGCTCCGCGGTCGTGCACGTGCATGCCGCTGTGCGCCTCCTGCCGCCCAGCCTCGGCGCGATTCAGGGCACCCTCGTGGTCGCCCCGTACGCCGGTGCCGAGATCCGGGTTCCCTGGACGATCGGCATCCGTTCCGCCCGCCTGGCACTCCTGACCGGTGTGCGCCTCTCCGATACGTCCTTCGCCCCATCCGACGCCTCCCCCGTCGTCCTCGCCTTCCAGGCGGGCCGACTGCTGAGCGACGGGACCGGCGCCTCCGTTCAGCCCGTCAGCCGGCTGGACATCGAGCTCTGGGACGAAACGACCACGAGGCCGGCGCGGCTCGGCCTGATCGCGAGGCTGCGCGACCTGCTCCCCGGCCGCTACGCCTTCGGCCTGACGGGCCGCGATCCGCACGGCAAGGTGCTGCCCGCCGGCCGCTACCGGGTTCGCCTGATCGCCTTCCCGACGGTGAGGACCGCGCCGACGCGCCGGTCCGTGGTCTTCACCGTGGAGAAGCCGAAGCCTCGCCGTTGAGTCCTATACTCGCCGCGTTTGCCGACAAAGGAGCGCATGTGACCACGCTGGACGCACCGACCCACCTCCGCGAGAACCCGTTCGACATCGCGCGGGAGCAGCTGCGCAAGGTCGCGGCCGCGTTCGACATCGACGCCAACCTCGTCAACGTCCTCCAGGACTGCAAGAAGGCCGTCGCCGTCTCGGTGCCGGTCGGGATGGACGACGGAACCGTGCGTGTGTACCAGGGGTACCGCGTCACCCACAACATCGCCCGCGGGCCGTCGAAGGGCGGCATCCGCTTCCACCCGGACGTGACCCTCGACGAGGTCAAGGCGCTCGCGATGTGGATGACCTGGAAGTGCTCGCTGATGGGGATCCCGTTCGGGGGCGCCAAGGGCGGCGTGATCTGCAACCCGAAGCAGCTGTCCCGCGGTGAGCTCGAACGTCTCACTCGCCGCTACACGACCGAGATCATCAACGAGATCGGCCCGGAGAAGGACATCCCGGCGCCCGACGTGGGTACGAACGCGGCCGTGATGGCCTGGATCTTCGACACCTACTCGATGAACAAGGGCCATTCCGTGCTCGGGGTCGTCACGGGCAAGCCGCTGACGATCGGCGGGTCGCTCGGGCGCGAGGAGGCGACCGCTCGCGGCGCCCTCTATTGCCTCCGCGACGCTGCCGAGAAGAAGGGCCTGGCGATGAACAGCCTGCGCGTCGCCGTCCAGGGGTTCGGGAACGTCGGCAGCTATCTGGCGAAGTTCCTCGCCGAGGACGGGGCGACGGTCGTCGCCATCTCCGACTCGAGCGGCGGGCTCTACAACCCGAACGGCATCGACGTGCAGGCGGCGATCGCCCGCAAGCAGGAGACGGGATCGCTGCAAGGGCTACGCGGCGCCGAGCCGATCACGAACGAGGAGCTCATCCTCGTCGACTGCGACGTGCTCGCCCCGTGCGCTCTCGAGCAGGTGATCACCGGCGAGAACGCCGACCAGGTCAAGGCGCGGATCATCTGCGAAGGCGCCAACGGGCCGACCACGCCCGACGCGGACGAGATCCTGCAGGACAAGGGCGTGCTCATCCTCCCGGACGTGCTCGCGAATGCAGGCGGCGTCGTCGTCTCGTACTTCGAATGGGTGCAGGGGCTCCAGGAGTATTTCTGGAAGGAGGACGAGGTCAACGCGCGGCTGAACGACATCATCACGCGCGCGTTCGACGAGACGTGGGAGCTGAACGAGCGCGAAGGAAGGGGCATGCGGCTCTCGGCCTACGGCCTTGCCGTCCAGCGGGTGGCCGAGGCGACGACAACTCGCGGGATCTATCCCTAACCGGTCGGTCGTTCTCTATTCCGCGGCGGGTTGCCATCTCTGTGAGCGGGCCCGCGCGGTCCTGGATGCTGCCCGGGAGGACTGCGAGTTCGAGCTCCGTGAAGTGGATATCTCCGGAGATCCCGAGCTGGAAGCCCGGTACCGCGAGTGGCTGCCCGTGGTCGAGATCGATGGCGAGCGTGCGTTCGTCTACTACGTTCCGCCCGAGGCACTGCGCCGCCGCCTGAGGGCACAAAGTGGCAGTTGAGGAGCGGGTTTGTGACTAGGCCCACCGGGCAATGGCAACCCCTGGCACAATGATTGTGGCTGTTACAAACCCCAACGAAGGAGCGCAGATGGCGGAACGGTTGACGGTAGGTGTGGCGGCGAGGCTGAGCCGGTACCTCCAGGTGCTGACCCAGGCCAAGAAGATGGGCAAGGACAGGATCTCCTCCCAGGAGGTCTCGGACTACACGAACATCAACGCCACCCAGATCCGCCGTGACCTGTCGGCGTTCGGCAAATTCGGCAAGCGGGGCGTCGGCTACAACATCGACTCGCTCCTCGGCGAGATCAGGAAAATTCTTCGCACCCAGGGGCAGCACAACATCGCCCTCATCGGCGCGGGCCGTCTCGGGCAGGCGATCGCGAGCTCGCCGATCTTTGCCGAGCACGGGATCAACATCGCCGCCGTCCTCGACACCGATCCGGACAAGAACGGCCGGCCGATCGGGGCGACGCAGGTCACCTCGTACGATCGGCTCTCGGATCTCGTGCGCGAGAAGAACATCGTCGTCGGCGTGCTGGCCGTTCCCGCGGGCAGCGCGCAGACGGTGGCGACCGACCTCGTCGACTCCGGCGTGCGGATCATCTTCAACTACTCGGAAGCGCTGCTGGATGTGCCCCACGACGTCCAGGTGCACACGTCCAACCCGGCAGTCGAGCTCCTGCACGCGCTGTACTTTCACCTGACGTAGCCCCGGGCGGATTCCGCTCCAGCGCCAGTCTTCGGGGTTCTCGCAGAGGCCGGCGCGGACGGGGTTCTCGAAGGCATATGCGCACGCCGCCGCCAGCTGCTCCTCGCTCTCGATTACGCGGCTGTGGAAGCGGTCGCCGAACAGGTGGCCTGTTCGCGCGTACTTCTCGTTGAAGGCCTGGGCGTAGCGGCCGTTGAGCAGTTGCATCCCCGCGGTCAGGTCGGCGCGGGCGCACTCGAGGACGAGGTGGTAGTGGTTCCCCATCAGGCAGAAGGCGTGGACGGCCCAGCGATAGCGGCGGACGGCGAGCTCGAAGAGCGACAGGAAAAGGAGGCGATCGAGATCGTCGAGGTAGATCCAGCACCCGTTCACGCCCTTAGTCGTGACGTGAAAGAAGCCGTCAGGCAGCAGGCATCGGGGCGCACGTGGCATGTCGTTCGACGGTAGCGCCGGCAGCGCCGAAATAGCCCGGCGCGCGAATGTTGTTCCACTCTTGTTGCACTTCCTTGACCATCGGCCGTGTCCAGTTCAGCCACGCCCGGGGACTGTCCCCTGACGTGGCTGAACTGGACGGGGCCGACGGAGGGAGGAACGGCCGACGCGGCTCGGCTCGGTCGATCCGCGACACTTCGGGCGGATGAGGATCCTCCTCTGGCACGGCTACCTCCTCGCCGGGACCGGCTCGAACGTCTACACCCAGGCGGTCGCGCGCGAGTGGGCGCATCAGGGCCACGAGGTGACCGTCTTTTGCCAGGAGCCGCATCCCGAACGCTTCGACGTCGGGGGCGCACGCGTCGTGCGGCCGGAGCTGCCCGGAGGGCTGCTGCCCGTGTTCGTCCTCGACCGTTACGAAGGGCTCGAGGCTCGCAAGATCCAGGAGCTGACGGTGGCAGAGCGCACCCGTTACGTCGCGGCCAACGCCGCGGCGCTCCGCGCCCACCTCCCGGCCGACGTCGTCTTCGCCAACCACGTCGTCCCGGGGGGGCCGGTCGCCGCCGCGACCGGGGCACCCTTCGCTGTCAAGGCGCACGGGTCGGAGCTCGAATACGCGATCCGCGGAGACGCGGAGCTTGCCCCCTGGGGCCGCGTGAGCCTCGCGCAGGCGAAGGCGGTCTTCGTCGGCTCGGAGCACATTCGCGCCGTCCTCGAAGAGGTAGTGGGGCCGCTCGACCGCGTCCACGAGGTCCCGCCCGGCGTCGATGTCGAGGAGTTCGTGCCGCAGGCGCGCGACGAGGCGCTCCGCGATCTGCTCGCCGAGTGCCGCCGCGATCCGCCCAACCCAGGCAACGCTCAGGAACGCCTCCCCGACGAAGGGAACGCGGAGCGGCTCGAATCGTTCTTCGCCGCGGAGGAGCCGACGATCCTGTACTTCGGCAAGCTCCTTCACAACAAGGGCGTCCACCTGCTCCTCGAGGCGCTGCGTGGACTCGACGCCCGAGCCCTGATCGTCGGCTTCGGCGACTACCGTCGAGAGCTCGAGGCACACGCGCCGGCCAACGCGCTCTTCATCGGTCCACTCGAGCACCGCCACCTGGTTCACCTGATCCCGCTCGTGGACGTAACCGTCGTCCCCTCGATCTTCCCCGAGGCGTTCGGGATGGTCGCGGCCGAGGCGGCTGCGGCGGGGTGCCCGCCACTCGTTGCCCGGCACTCCGGGCTTGCCGAGGTCGCTCGCGCGATCGAGGCGGAATATCCCTCCGACCGGCGCGACCTCGTCTCCTTCGAGAACGGCGACGTCAGCGATCTGACTGCGAAGCTGCGTGCTCTGCTCGCGCTTCCCCCGTCCGAGCGCGCCGTGCTCGGCCTCGCCGCGAGAGAAGCGGTCCTGAAACGTTTCTCCTGGCCGGCCGTCGCCTCCAGCCTGCTCGCCCCGTTCGTTTAGACATGCCCCTCGACCGGGAACGACAGCCCCGTGTCGCCCTCGAGCCGAAGCGCAGTCGTCTTCGTCCACGGCAACCAGGCCGACGCTCAGAACTGGCTCAGCCCGATGCTGCAGTTTCAGAACGTGGCCGGGACTCGCTCGGGGTGACGATCGCCCGGCGGCTGATGATCGCCTATCCGATCTGGCCAGGAACGTCGTCGCCTTCGTCGGCATTGCCGGCGCCAACCACGGGACGAGCGTCTGCCGCGGTCTGGACAAGACCTACTACGGATGCAACGAGATCGCGCCCGGCGCACCGTGGCTCGAGCAGCTCAACGGCCCTGGCGGGTCAGGCGAGACCTACTCCCCGACGAAGTGGATGACCGTCTACGACGGGCTGGCGGGAGACCCGTTCTTCGTCGGGCCCGACGAGAGCTCCTCGCAGCTTCGCGGTGCGGACAACAGGACGTTCCCGGGCGCGTACCACAACGACCTTCGTGTCGGGCCGGCCGAGGTCGACACCTATGCGGTGGCCGAGCGGATCGAGCGGGAACGTCCGAACGGCTTGTACGGTCGCCTTTGCGGCATCCCGTCGCTGACGGGCATGGTCGCAGGCTGCTCCTAGATCACTAAGGTTGCGCTGTGGGCGACGCGCAACGGCTGACCCCGGACGAGCAGATTCGATTCGCGCGCGAGGCCTACGAGGCGGGGCGGGACTTCACGGTCGCCGTCGAGGAGGAATTCGCCATCCTCGACCCGGAGACGCTCTCGCTGACGAACCGTTTCGAGGATCTCCAGGCGGCGGCGCAGGGCGGTCCGCTCGAAAAGCACATCGTCGGGGAGCTGATCGCCTCAGAGGTCGAGGTCCGCACGGGCCGCTGCGAGACGTTCGCGGACGCTGCGGCTCGGATCGCCGAGCGCCGTCAGCAGCTGAAGACGCTCGCCGATGAGGTCGGCGTCGAGTTGGGCGCCGCGGGAACGCACCCGTGGAGCCCGTGGCAGGAGCAGCGGATCATCGATACGCCGCACTACCGCCGCAACGACGAGATCCTGCGCTACGTCGTCTGGCGGAACAACAGCTTCGGCCTCCACGTGCACGTGGGGATCCGGGGCGCCGACCGCGCCGTCCGCGTTTGCTCGGCCCTCCGGAACTATCTGCCGGAGCTGCTCGCCCTATCGGCCAGCTCGCCGTTCGTCGAAGGCGTGTTCACGTACCTCCACTCGGCCCGGACGCAGATCTTCACCCGGATGTTCCCTCGCTGCGGCGTCCCTGACCCGCTGCTGGACTGGGCCGAGTTCGAGCGCTATGTCCGCTTCCTCTACGACACCCGCTCGATCGACGAGCACACGCAGATGTGGTGGAGCGTGCGCCCGCACCTTGCCTTCCCCACGGTCGAGATCCGGATCTGCGACGCCCAGCCCGATCTCGCCGAGAGCCGCTCGCTTTCCGCGCTCGCCTATGCCTTGACGGCGCGCATTGCGCGCGCGCTCGACGAGGGCGAGCCGATCCCGGAGTACCCTCACCGCCTGATCGAGGAGAACTTCTTTCGTGCCATCCGGCATGGCCTGGCGGGCGAGTTCATCGACCTTTCCACGGGCCGTGTCCGTCCCACGCGCGCTGCCCTGGAGGAGCTTTGTGAGTGGGTGCGTCCGGTGGCGGAGGAGCTGGGCGCCGCCTCGTGGCTGCACGTCCCCGAAGCGAACAGTGCCGAGCGCCAGATGGCCCAGCACGCCGCAGGTGCGACCATGGAGGAGATCTACGCCGAGCTGGTTCGACCGAAGGAGCGCGTTGGCGGCTGAAGAGGAGACTCAATCGGGGCCGAGCGAGCAGGAGCTGCTCGAGCAGCTCGAAGGGGAGCTGCGCAAGCTGAAGGTCGTCGACATCCTCGTCCAGACCGTCTATACGGTCTCGTCACTCGGCTGGCGCCGCCTGGCTGCCGGGGAAGAGCGCAACCTGGAGGAGGCACGACTCTCGATCGACGCACTCCGGGCCCTCGTACCGGTGCTCGAGACCGCTCTGCCCGCCGGGGCGATGCGCGACTTCAACCAGGTCGTCGCGAGCATGCAACTCGCGTACGCGAAAGCGTCTGCCGCCGATGAGCCGGCCAAGGGTGACGCGCCCGATGCGGCAGGCTGAGGGCAGCATCCCCCGGAGCTCCGTGGCGGCGGACGGCGTCTTCTCGGGCACCGGCTAACCTCCAGCCGGTGGACGTCGCGCTTCTCGTCGTTCGCGCCGCTCTCGCCGCTGTCTTTGCGGTTGCAGGCGCCGCCAAGCTCGCCGATCGCGAGGGATCGCGAAAGGCTGCGGCGGACTTCGGCGTCCCCGCCTCGCTCGCGGGCGTGGTCGGGATCGGGCTCCCGTGCGCCGAACTCGCCGTGGGCGCATTGCTGCTTCCGGCCGCGACCGCGGCCTGGGCGGCGCTCGGGGCGGTGGGGCTCCTCGCCGCTTTCTCGGTTGCGATCGCGGCAAGCATCGCCCGCGGACAGGCGCCGGACTGCCATTGCTTCGGCCAGCTTCACTCCGAGCCCGCGGGCTGGAGAACGCTTCTGCGCAACCTCGGCCTTGCCGGGGGTGCCGCGTTCGTGGTCGCCGCCGGCTGGAGTGACCCCGGAACCAGTTCAGTTGCCTGGATAGACAACAATCGCGGCCTGCAGATCGCCGTCGCCGCGGCGGTAGCGATCGGGTTCGGTTTCGCAGTGGTCGTCCTGGAGCGCCGCCTGAGCGCCTCGGGCGACGTGCCGGGCCTCCCTGTCGGCACGGCGGCGCCGCCCTTCGCGCTGCAGGACGTGAACGGTGGCCGGTGGACGCTCGACCGACTGCTCGCACCCGGCCGCCCGGCGTTGCTGGTCTTCACCGACACCGCCTGCCAGCCCTGCGATGTACTGCTGCCGGACGTCGCACGGTGGCAGGCCCACCCTCGTGTCGAGCTGACGATTGCGATCGTGAGCTCCGGCCCGGAAGGGGACGTCCAGGCAAAGGCCGAGAAGCACGCGATCGGTCTGATGCTGACCGACCCGGATCGGGCCGCATACCGTGCCTACGAGAACGCCGGCACGCCGGGAGCGGTTCTCATCGGCGTCGACGGCGAGA